>JAYTVX010000433.1:0-1630 GCA_043743775.1 Bacteroidales bacterium
TCCAACAACTCGCAGTAACGATGAGTTTGAGAAAGGAACATTCGGTTATAGCCGCTATTTTATTGTAGGGGTTGGAGTAAACTTTGCCTCCACTGCGGGAAAAGATAAATAACTAGTTAGCGGCAGAGTTGAGTTAGACAAAAGAAGTTTGTGTTTTGCGATTCAGCTTAAGATTATTTCAGTTTGGCCTTCTTAATTGCCCGATAAAATATCTCCTGAATATTTGTGCGAATATTCGATTCTGCAAGCCTATTGTCCGAGGCATCGGGGTATACACGGTTCGAAAGAAATACATAAAGTAAACCATTCTCGGGATCTGCCCAAACCATAGTACCTGTAAAACCTGCATGTCCAAAACTTAACGCTGATGCTGACGCGCAAGCAGGGGATGGCTTTCCCTCCTTTGTCTCAGGTTTATCAAATCCCAATGCTCTTCTATTCCCATTATTGTTTTTTTGAGTTGATGTAAAGAGGTCAACTGTATGAGCTGAAAAGAATCTCTCCCCACCATAGATACCCTTTTGAATGTACATCTGCATTAGCTTTGCTAAGTCGTTGGCTGTTGAGAAGATACCTGCATGACCAGCAATACCACCCATCATTGCAGCTGTTGGATCATGAACAAAGCCAGTAATCAGCTGCTTTCTAAAGATTAGATCTTCCTCCGTAGGAACGATTCTAGTGCAATCAAATTTCTTTAAAGGTTGATATGATGTGCTATTCATACCTAGAAGTCTATAAAACATTTTATCAGCATATTCATCAAGCCCTTTACTGGTGATATTTTCAATTGCCCTTTGCAGATAAATGAAGCCTAAATCGCTGTATTTATATTTTCCAATATCCTTAAGCTCAGTATTATTCATCTTGCTGAATATTGTATCCTTGATTCCTTCGTGAGCGAACATATTCTCTGCTACTTGAATAGGATAATCAAATGAATACTTGGTGCTATAGTAGGTTGGGCTTGGTGTACTATGTTTACTTACATAAATATTTTCGATAGCTTTAAATGGGTATTCCTCGCTAAAAGTGCTACTCGTTGCTGGTCTCCCTGAAAAAAGTGATGAAATTGTTGAAATGTAGAATGGTAACCAAGGCTGTAAACCCGATTGATGGAGTAGCAGATCTTTAATAACCAGATTCCTTTTATTGCTGTTGCTAGGGATTGTTATATAGCTACACAGCGTTTTTTGGAGATCAATACTATCCTTATCAAATAGTTGCATGATCGAAGGCAATGTTGCAGCGATCTTTGTAACAGAGGCAATATCGTAGATAGATCTGGAGTTGACCGGTACCTCGTTGCTATATGTATATGATCCGAACGATTTATTATAGAATACAACACCATCTTTGGCTGCCAAAATTTGCATTCCTGGGGTTATCTGCTTTGCTATGGCATCTAAAGCAGTTGAATCAACAGCCGATAAATCTTGAGTATTGATACCCAACTCCTCGGGAATTGAATATTTTAATCGGATAATCTCGCCTTTCAAATACCCACTTCCAATTGGGATTGAGTTTGTTGCAGAAACGGGTAGTTTCCCTTTTATCCCAATTCCCCCAAAAATCATTTGAGCGGAAAGACTTTGACATAAATTTGAGTTGTCGAAAGAAATAATTAAAC
>JAYTVX010000434.1:0-9126 GCA_043743775.1 Bacteroidales bacterium
AATTAATCAAACAATTAATCAAACAATTAATCAAACAATTAATCAAACAATTAATCAAACAATTAATCAAACAATTAATCAAACAATTAATCAATAAACTTAGAGACTGTTTAAATTTCATTTTTTCACGCAAAGTCCGCAAAGCCTGCCTGAGAGTCGTTAGGGTTTTCTCAAAATTTGCAAAGCATGATAAATAGATACCTGCAACTAAATCTTTGGTTTTGTTTAAGCGTTTTCTAAGAACGCAAAGAACAGAAATGGCTATAAGCCATTTCAATTCTGTGTTACTCCGTGCTCTTTACTCATTTTACTCCGTGGTTAATCTTTTAGTATTTTAAAACCTAAACAGTTTCTTAGTTATTCAATATAATTTCCCACTCCCCTTGCTCTCGTATTTCAATAATAAACTCTGCATCAAATCTCGAAGTCTTAAGTGTATTCGAAGTCTGATAGCTAACTTTGCATGTAAATGGGAAAATAACATTCTCAAATCCTTCGGAAGAACCAAGGGTATATGAGTTTCCACTACTAGGAGTGAATAGTATCCCACTAATTGATGCATTATCACCTCCACCTTGCTTAAAATGAAAAAGTATTCTATTCCCATCCTTGATTCGACGAACAGAATATCTCACTATGCTATAAGATTTTATAATCTTATAAGAACTAGGTATTAGATGTTTAATGAAAACATCATCTTTCCAGAGCCCCACATTTACGCTATCTACACCATACTTCTTATAAAAAAACTTCCCTTCACCATTTCTTTGTCCTTCCTTCCATCGACCTTCGTAAACCTCACCATTCGCCCAAGTATATTTACCTTCTCCTTGAGGTAATCCATTTTTAAATTCCCCTTCATACTTATCTTTGCCCTCAGCAATACCTTTGCCGTGAGCTAACCCTTTCTTACATTTTCCCGAATACTTTTCGGCTATTTCTTGCTTCAACACCTTACAGGGCTCCTGCGAAAAAAGTTCAATACAATTCAACCATAAAATTGATACTAGAATAATTGATAATTTTGTTTTCATTTTGTATAGTTTTTAGTAAATAATATATTATAAAAAGCCAACCCTCTAAGTTACGAATGTAGTTTTGATATACAAACTGAATTTGACGTAAACAGATATCTCCTAACCAACAAAGATCATTGAGTGTGCAAAGAATAGAACATTCTATTTTGGAATATTTAATTGTTTTGCAGGAAAAAATTGAAGTTTCAATGGCCTAAATAAGATCTGAACATATACTAATTCCGATTAGTTATAGAGAAGAATCTCCCATTCACCAAACTCTCTAATTTCAACAACAAACTCTGCATCATATCGAACTGTATTGAGTGTATTTGAAGTTTGATAGATTACCTTGCATGTAAAAGGAAAAATAACATTTTCAAATCCTTCAGAAGAACCTAGGATATAAGAATCACCACTGCTAGGGGTGAATAGTATACCACTTATAGTTGCATTATTTCCTCCACCAGTCTGCTTAAAATGAAAAAGGACTCTATTCCCATCTTTAATTCGACGAACTGAATATCTCGTGATACTATAAGACCTAAGCACTTTGAAAGGACTTGGCTTTATATGTTTAACAAAAACGTCATTTTGCCATAGGCCCACCTTTACAATATCTACATCATATTTTTTGTAAAAAAACTTCCCCTCACCATTTCTTTGTCCATTCTTCCATCGACCTTCAAATACTTCTCCATTCGCCCAAGTATATTTACCATCACCTTGGGGTAATCCATTTCTAAAACCGCCTTCGTACTTATCTTTTCCCACTGCGATACCCTTACCATGGGCTAACCCATTTTTACATTTCCCTGAATATTTTTCAGAAATTTTTTGCTTTAATACTTTACAGGATTCTTGTGAATATATCTTAAAACCGCATAAAGTGAGAAAAGCAAATAGAGTAAATATTACTATTGTTTTCATACGTAAGTATTTTTTAGCAATCTGTTTATTAGCTGATATGTACGTATGGAGCACCCATGAATTATTTTGATTACGTCGAACTCTCAAACTCGGTTCAAACGTTTTGGTGTAATCTAATACAGGGTGTTTCATTTTGAATATTTCTTTAACCGATTACAACAATATTCTATCTAACTATAAGATACTTAAACTAAATTAGCCCCTATTAAATATTGTTTAAGCTTAGGTTTGGAATCGAATTATTGAATTGTGATTTATTCAAATTTTAGACTTGCACATAAATGCTTTTATTAATCTATATTTAGCTAAACCATTTCCTTATTAGAACCATGCTCAACGCTACTTTTAAAATAATATTTTTAATCGAAGTAATTTCAATTACTGCAATTAGAAGTTTTTACACTTTAGGAAAGGAGCCTATCCCCAAGAAAAGATCTCTCCACTCCAATACTGATAGGATATTTATGATTCTTGAGATTATTGGAATGATAATCCCCTTAGTTTATGTATTTACATCAACACTTGATTTTGCGAATTACAACTCTCCTGTTTGGGTCAATTGTGCCGGTTCTATAATATTCTTTTTTGGAATTCTTCTTTTATGGCGTGCTCACTTCGATATAGGGCGATTCTGGGTAATGGATTTGTCCATAATGGAAAATCATAAACTCATCAAAACAGGTGTATACAAATATATACGCCATCCTCTCTATGCATCGCATATGATTTGGGCTATAGCTCAAGTCCTGATATTTAATAACTGGATAGCGGGCTGCTCTTTTATCATTGTATTCATCCCGCATTATTTTTATAGGGTAACCAAGGAGGAAAAAATGATGATTTCTGAGTTTGGAGATGAATACAACAAGTACATTAATGAAACTGGTCGATTGTTTCCAAAGTTTAAAAAATAAGAAAAGTTTATTCTCCTATTTTTTTGCTTTTCAGTTCATTCATTATATAGTAATTCATCGAAGCAATGTACGCTCGTGCCCTCAGATAAAGACTGTCAAGTTTTTCATCCTTTACTACTTCTAAAGGGACAAGGATTCTTGTTGAATCATTTTCCCATCGGTAGAAAAGTGAGGATGTACTAAAATCGACACAACCATTGTTATTCATGGCTAATTCGTAGCAATAGACCCCAAAATTATTTCGATTATCAGCAGCTAAAAGATTATTCCCAGTATTTAAATATGTAGCATCAGAAAGAGCTAGGTTGAAGATTGTAGGAAAAATATCCTTGTGAGAGCCAAACTTCTTATTATCGACCTCGTGCAGTGGTTTATATTTTTCAGGAATATAAAGGATTAAGGGAATGGCAAATTTCTTAAGCAGATCTTTATCCGAAAAGTCAAAGAGTTGTTTATTGGTATGATCTCCCGTAGCAACAATAATAGTATTTGCACCCATAGGCGAATTTCTAACATCCTTGATAAACTGACCTAAGCAGCTATTTGCATACTGATAGGCTAAAAGGTTTTTATAGGCAATCTCGGGACTTGATTTCAGACGGGACTTCAAATCCTCCGTAATCGTTAAAGGGTATTGCTTATAGGACTCTGGTGTCTGAAAAGGGGTATGGTTCGTAATGGTAAAGCCAACAATAAATTGTGGTTTACCTTCAGCACTGCTTAATATTTTAAACATTCGATTAAACGTATATTCATCGTGCACTCCCCATTCGCAGGTATTAGCATCTGGGTATAATTTCTTAAGGGTCGATTCTCCTTCAACATTATCATAATACTGATGATAGATAAACTTATCGAGGCTTCGCCATCCCATTTCACCTCCAGTAATGAAAGAAGTAGCATAACCTCTCTCCTTAAATGGTTTTGCAACCGAAGAGGACAGAGAACGATTCTGATAAACCGATTGTGATATTGGAGCCAATGGGGTTCCAGCCAGAATTCCTTCAAGTGAAAAGATTGTCCCCATTGAGGCCGACAGGAAATTCCGAAAAACATAGCAATCGGGTAGCACTTCCTCAAGTTTACCCAGCACATTGGTTTCGGGGGCATTCAAATCAAAATAGTAACTATTCATACTTTCCATCAGGACAAACACTACATTGGGTGGATTTGACACTAGAAAAGAGTCCTGAGGTGTAGTTGATAGTAGGTTCCTCGACAGGTTAATGGAATCGATATCACTTTTACCAAGATACTGAACAACAGCCTCTCTGGATGATTTAAAGCCATAGCGATGAAGCATTTCGAGGATATTGGTATTGATTCCGGATTCCTTTTTATCGGAGGATGCCGTCTTTAGCGCGAATACGCCATTAAGGGTCAGCGAATTAATAAACGTGTTTTTAGATATTGTTGAGTGCCGTTCATCTAACGGTTTCATACCCAATGAGCCTCTTAATCCAAGAAAGTATATTCCAAGAAAAACAATAACTGAAATTGTTTTTAGCCATGAACTTTGAATATATACCCATTTAACCTCCTTCCTGAAAAGCCATCTCAGGAGCAAGAATAGCAGTACTAAAAAAACCGCTAATGAGAATAATATCCACAAAACAGGGTAATCAGTCCAGACCGATTTTAAAACGGCTTTAGTATCGTCTTCAACTATTCCAAAAAAGAGAACGCTTATTCGTGTATTAAAAAATTTATAAAAGTTAAAATCGATAATAGAAATCAACGAAAAAAGGAATAGAACAATTAATCCGTAGTACAACGACATTCGGTAGTAAAAACCATAAATTATCTTACTCCTAGCATTTAAAAGTTGGGTTAAACTTAAAAAGGCCAATGGCAACAACGCAAAAGACAATACTTTTACATCGAACTTTAAGCCAACAATAAATGCAAATATAACATCGGACCATGAGTCACTTAGGTCGTTAAAATTGCCATAAACAAACAAATAAACAAATCTGGAGATCAAGAAAATAGAAAGGCCAAGAATGAAAAGCCAGCTCAAATATCTTAATGAAGATAAAAAGTTCTTATAACCGTTATTCATATTAATAAAGTATTTTCAGGAAAGGTGCAAAGGTATATTTTGATAATTATTTTCGATCTATTATTCAAAGTCATTTTATGAATATCCTAAAATTACTTTAAAATACAACGCATTTCAAAGGATTACTTTTCATCAATGGTATTATCTTTACAAAGACTATTCTAAAAGAGGGAGTATGAACAAGAAATACTTAATGTTGATCCTTGCAATTTTAATCTCTCTACATTCTATTGCCCAAGAAATTGACAGTTTAATTCAGCTAGGGAATACATTAAAAAACAGTGGGCACCCTCAACAGGCAATAAAAGTTTATCAAAGAATTCTTGAAACTGAAAGGAATACTTCGCTTGCAAACTACGAGATAGCCAGTATATACTTAAGTCTCAACGACTATAAAAATTCTATTAGATATGCTAATCGTGTAATAAAATCCAAGGCAGAAAAAGTTGTTGAAGCATATATATTAAAGGGTTCTGCTCTCGAATATATGGGAAAGTTTAAAAAATCTTTAACCCTTTATAATAACGCCATAAAACTTCACCCTGACAACTACCTGCTGCACTTTAACTTAGGGGTAACATATTACAATAGTAATCAACTATCTAACGCTCAATATCAATTTTTAAGATCAATTGAAATTGATAAATTTCAACCCAGTAGCCACTTTATGTTAGGCCTACTCATGAACGATAATGGGGATAGAGCACAGAGCATGCTATCATTATATTTCTTCTTAATGCTTGAACCAAATACCGAAAGATCGGTTGAGGCTTACAAATTGCTCATGAATTTATGGAAAAAAAATATTGTAGTAGATACAACAAGATCAAACTCATATAGAATCACTTATTATCCGAAAGAGGGTGGTGCTGATTTTAATGCGATGGACATCACAATATCCTCAATCTATGCAAGCAATATTGGGAAGAATTTAATGGTCAACAATGATTACAATCTGCTTATTTCAAATACTCTTTCATTTTTTAATTTAATTGGGATTCATAGAGACTTCAAAAAAGATGTTTGGCATACTCTTTACATTAAGTTTTTTAACGATTTATTCATCAATAATCAGGTTGAACCCTTTTGCTATTATATCAGTACGACTTGTGATGATGTTGTAATCAATAGTTGGCTCGAATCTAATCGTGATAAGATTGAGATTTTCTCGCAATGGGCAAATGAACGATTAATGAATAAATAAAATTTTGATCAAAAATTAAAAAGCCTATGAATCTAAGATCCATAGGCTTCAAAATGTTTATTAACAAATCCTAGATATCAATCCCATACCGCTTACACTTAAGATATAAGGTATTGCGGCTAATCCCTAATTTCCGGGCAGCTTTACTCATGTTCCCTTTCATAATTGTAAGTGCATTAATAATAGCTTCGTGTTCAATCTCCTCAATTGCAAGAATGCTATCAACTGCTTCCCTTTGTTGGCTAAAGAGGTACTTCTTCTTAAATTCTCGTTCATTCTTAACATCGGCACCAATATTCCCATCGACACTAACAACAAAATCAATGAATTTTGCCAATTCCCGCACATTCTGAGGCCACTCGTAGCGCGCTAGGATTCGAACTATTTTTTTAGGCAAAACGGGTTCTTGCTTTCCTTGTTCACGTGCTTTAACCTCCAAATAGTACTTTATAAACAGAGGAACATCATACCGGCGTTCTCGTAAGGGTGGTATTGCAAGAGGGTTTTCGGTCAATATGTAGAATAGATCAAGTTTAAATTTACCCTCCTGAATTAAATTACGAAGATCTATGCTTGATGAAGCAATAACACGGACGTCAACCTTTATCTGCCTATTACCACCAACACGTGTTATCACACCCTTTCTGATTACGGAGAGTAGTTTATCCTGCAATACTAGAGGTAAAAGATTTATCTCGTCCAGATAAAGAGAACCACCATGAGCAAGTTCAAACTTCCCAGGTTGCGCAACACGTTTTATCCCTGGAAACACACCCTCTTCAAATCCAAATAGTTCACACTCAATTTCGTTATGAGGGATTGTTTGTAGGGACATCTTGACAAAACCATTCTCACTTCGAATACTTGCATTATGGATTGCCTGAGCAAAAACCTCCTTACCAATCCCCACATCACCAGAAATTAGTATTGGGGAAGTTTCGGTTGCTATTTTTTTTGCTAGTTCAACCGCTTTCTTAAATGGTGCAGAAACACCTATTAAATCATCAAAATGATATGATGCCCAATTGCCAGTGAACCGATTGACAACATTGTAAACTTTCTTCAAATCGCGAAAAGCTAGAATTGAACCATTAATAGTTGTATCAGGTAGAATAACTGGAGCAACGCTAAGCAAATAGTCTGATGTACCGGGAACATTAATCAGATCAACATTGATGTTCTCAATCTTAAACCCTTGTAATATTTTAGACCAAATCTCCTCCCAAAGAGGAAGAATATTGGTTATGTCCGATCCGATTATTTCGCTTTCAATTACACCGAAATATATTGCTGCCTGACGGCTTATATTCGTAATAATTCCATTACTATCAACGGTTAAGTTTGCAAAGGGGTGCTGGTTAAATACAGCGATATGATAATCGTTAACATTATGATATCCTGACTCTTTTGTGATAAATATGAAATTCTGATGAATCAAATCAGAAACTACATTCATGAGCAAGATCGAATGATCACTAGTATTAGATTTTTCAACTACAAGTACAATAGCGCCAATCGACTCACCATTACCATCAATGATGGGTGCACCTACTGCTGACCATTCTTCATTATAGGGATGTACAAGCGATTTACCATCCACCCGAGTTGTTTTAGAATCAATTATTGCACATCCAATTGCTTTTGCTAAAATTGAATCCTCATCGGGAAATGTACCTGCAATTAAATAGTTCGTTTTAAGTTTTTCTTGTAATTGCTCATTCGCGAGTACATGAATCAAACAACCTTCACCATCAGCAATAAAAATAAGCTGATTAAACTGATTTGAATGTTCTGTGAGTAGACCTATCCCTTTCTCAGCAATATTTAACAAAAATGCTGATTCATCTAACCTATCCAGAACCTCCTTGCCCGTAAGAATTTTTTTACTGAATACTTTTTGCTCCATTTCTTCGTGGCTAAATCTTTCCTTAGGCGCTTCGGCCATTATGTTTTTTTTTCTTCGTCCCATAGTGATTATATGCTAAATCGAGCAGTTACTAATTAAAATAATAATACAATCTAAAATATCCGTAGTTTAGATGATTATACATTAAACCATGGCTTTTGTGTCGAAGTAATCCTTTATTTTGATTAATTGATATTAAGATTGGATTAACAATTTATTATTGAAAACAAAAGTTCGGTTTTGAACTTTCTTTATCTAATTTACCCAATAAAGATTACATTTAAATTCCTTTATTGATTTTAAATCAAACCCAAACAAGGATATCGTATTTTTTCTCAACATAAAAGACTAAATTAACACTTATGTTTTAAATTTACAATAAGAAGACAACAACAATTTTAACTTTTATTTTACTGCTAAATAATCTCTTAAACAATGCCGTATAAGAATATATCCTTTGCAAGCTAAATTTGCAATTACTATTTTCGCCGAATAGAAAAATACTCAATGGCACAAATCAGGATAGTTCAAACGGCTGATGGATCTCACACACTCTTTTCAGAGCAGCACAATGCGCATTACCATTCATTGAATGGAGCGCTTCAAGAGTCTCTTCATATTTTTATAAAAAACGGATATGAATATCTTTCAAATGATGCGATTAATGTACTCGAAGTTGGTTTTGGAACTGGTCTAAATGCTGCATTAACTGCATCAAAGGCCGTTGAACTAAAACGCAATACTAACTATACTGGAATTGATCTTTACCCTTTAGAAGAAGATATACTTTCGAAACTTAATTACGATTCGATTCTTAACAAAAGTGAATCGGAAACTTGGAGAAAAATCATCTCAACAAAATGGGGCGTCGATGAACGCATCAACGAATTCTTCTTGTTGAATAAAGTTCATAGTGAATTGATTGAAACGAACCTACTAAACAAATACGATATAATTTACTTTGACGCCTTTGCTCCAGACGATCAACCAGAGATGTGGACAGTAAATGTTTTTGAAAAATTATTCAATGCAACCAGTAACGATGGAGTACTCGTAACTTATTGTTCAAAAGGCATCGTAAAGCAAGCGTTAAG
>JAYTVX010000435.1:0-3710 GCA_043743775.1 Bacteroidales bacterium
TTTTGAGGGAAAAGTTACCCAAATAAGGCTTAATCCAACCGTTTCAGCAAATGTGGTTACCTATCAGGTGATCATTGAGGCTCCAAATCCTGACCTGAAATTAATGCCCGGATTAACCGCCAGTGTTAGCATTATTACCAAAAATGCTGAAAATGTAGTTCTTGTCCCTGCAAAAGCATTAAGATTCACCCCCGATGCTGATGTCTCATCAAAATATATTGTTAAAGCGTTCCAAAGGGATAGTACAATGCGAAGAAGAAATATGGGTTCAAGCATGAATCCAGTTAATGCACAGAGCATGACACAAGGAAATTCACAAACGATGCGAAGCGGGACTGGAGAAGGAGGATATTCTCAAGGTGGAAGTAAGACTAAGCCGAAGAAGAAAAATTTTGGGTCAGTTTGGATTATGTCAGGTGATACTTTAATCCAAAAAATGGTTAGGACAGGTTTAGAGAATGGAACGATGGTCGAAATACAAAGGGGGTTAAAAGAAGGTGATTCATTAATCGTTGCTTCAACAAAAGTTCTAAAAAATGCTAAGGCAGCAGAAGCTCGTAGCCCTTTTATGCCTCAGATGCCAAAACGAAGTGGTGGTCGTTAAAACCTAGAAAAATGGAACAAACAATAATTCATATTGAAAATCTCAAACGAAACTTCACTGTTGGAAGCGAAACCGTTAGAGCCCTAAAAGGTGTTTCGTTCAATGTCAAGGAGGGTGAATTTCTAACCATAATGGGCGCTAGCGGTTCAGGTAAAACTACTTTACTGAATATTCTAGGTTGCTTGGATCGTCCAACTGATGGCAAGTATATGCTCGATAATGTTTCAATTTCTTCCTTAACAAAAAACGAGCTTGCCCGATTGCGGAATCTAAAAATTGGTTTTGTTTTCCAATCTTTCAATTTGCTTCCAAGGACATCGGCACTTGAGAACGTAGAACTTCCTCTTCTTTACAACTCGAAGGTTTCTTCTAAAGAACGAAAATGCAGAGCAATTGCTGCACTCGAGGCTGTTGGTCTTGCAACTAGAATGGAGCATACACCCAACCAGCTATCTGGTGGGCAGCAGCAAAGGGTTGCAATTGCCCGTGCGCTAGTAAACGATCCGGTAATGATCCTTGCTGATGAGGCAACAGGTAATCTCGATTCAAAAACTTCCTATGAGATTCTCTCCCTTTTTCAGGAGCTGAACCAAAAGGGGAAAACTATCGTTTTTGTTACCCACGAACCCGATATTGCTTCGCTTAGCAAAAGAACTATTACGCTTAGGGATGGGCATATTATAAAGGATATCATCATCGATGAACCAAAATCGGCTAAGTGGTATCTGGATAATTTACCTGTAAATGATGATGAAAATTAGATATTATGAGCCCACTTAATTTAATTAGGATAGCCCTGATGGCGATGGCCCGGAATAAGATGCGAACTTTCCTCACCATGCTAGGAATCATAATTGGTGTTGCTTCAGTGATTACTATGCTAGCCATTGGTCAAGGATCAAAAAAGAGTATTCAGGATCAAATTTCCAGTATGGGTTCAAATATGCTTACCATTAGGCCGAATAGCAACATGCAAGGTGGCGTTACATTGGAATCAAGTTCAATGCAAAGTTTGACTATGAAAGATGTTGAAGCAATCAAGCAGGAATGTCCAAGTGTTGCGTTAGTTTCTCCAATGGTAAGCGGACGTGGGCAGACCATTTACGCTTCAAAGAACTGGCCTACCTCAGTACAAGGTGTTGGTACAAGTTTCCTAGAAATCCGTAAGATGGCTATTAAGGATGGTGTAATGTTTACCGAGCAGGATATTGCCACAGCAGCTAAGGTTTGCATTTTGGGGCAGACGGTAATCGAGAATCTTTTTCCCGACGGTGATTCTCCCATAGGAAAGTCTATACGCTTTAAGAATATACCTTTTAAAGTAGTTGGTACACTTGAGGAGAAAGGGGAAAATACATTCGGGCAAGATCAAGACGACGTAATTCTAACCCCTTATACTACAATCCAACAAAGAGTATTAGCCATAACTTACATACAAAATATTTACACCTCGGCTATTGATGAAAACTCAACCGACGCTGCACTTAAGGAGGTTACTGCTGCTTTACGGCAATCGCATGGTCTTAAGGATTCGCAGGATGATGATTTTACTGTAAGAACGCAAGCTGAGCTAATTTCCACATTTGGCTCTGTTACCCAAATGCTTACTATTCTTCTTGCCGCAATAGCAAGTATCTCCTTACTTGTAGGAGGAATTGGGATCATGAATATTATGTTTGTATCAGTTACCGAGCGAACCCGTGAGATTGGACTTCGTATGGCCATTGGGGGAAGAGAGATAGATATTATGTTTCAATTCCTAAGCGAAGCAATAATGATAAGCGTTGCGGGAGGGATAATAGGGGTAGTTCTTGGAATTACAACTTCTTATGCGCTGGCGTCAATCTTAACTTGGCCAATATCTATTACCCCAATATCAATCATTCTTTCATTCTTGGTATGTTTTGTTACTGGTGTGTTCTTTGGATGGTACCCTGCCCGAAAGGCATCATACCTTGATCCAATAGACGCTTTACGCTATGAATAGGTAACTTATTAAGCGGGTGACAAGAAAAGTTGCATATGGCAACGCAGGGAAACATGCAGGAAAAAGGCTGACATACTCTGTTTTTGCGGTGGGTTAATCTTTCTTCTTGTTTTTCTGGCAGGGAAATAGTTCAATCTGTCGTCAAATTACCTTGCTGCTAACTTATCAATATATTCAATGTGTTCTATTTTTGGTAACTTTCTAATTTCATTAAAGGGATAATCGATAACACATTCTCTCAACGGACAATCGAATATTAATCTGTAAATCCCGTCTTTGTCATTAATAATATGCGATCTACTATTATCTTAGGTTAATTTATTTCCAAAACATTCCCAGTTAGATTATATAACACTCATGCCTAGCATTGGTTCACTAAATCAGCACACTTTTCAACACCCGAAATACTTGGCCAATGCAGATCTACCAAAAGCGGTAAGTCCTATCCAAAAAAAGGTTAGGAATAATTCGTAGTAGGTAGGATTATCTTTTTGTTGCTCGATCATAAGCAATTAAAATCTAATAAAGCGAATAGAGGGAATTCAACCATAATTTTTATAATATTGGAGGAAAGTTAAAACCAATAAATTCTGTTAATATGACAAAAATTGGTATTATTATTTGTGGACGTTACCAAACTTGTGGTGGAGGTAAATGTTTGAGATCATTGAAGGAACATGCTGGTGGTTTTGCGAAATATCCTAAAGATGAGGAATTAGAGTTAGTTGGATTCTCGTATTGCGGAGGTTGTCCAGGGGGTAATATCGAATACGTTCCTGAGGAAATGAAAAAAAATGGCGTTGATGTAATCCACTTTGCAACAGGTATGGTCGTTGGATACCCTCCATGTGATAGAATAAATCAATTTAAGGAGTTTATTGAAACCCATTACAAAATCCCAGTGGTGATAGGGACACATCCAATTCCATTGAAGTATTTCAATACACAGGTTAATCTTTCTTCCTGGAAATCGATGAATATGGACAAAATTGCTAGTCATCTATTCAACGAGAAAAAAGAGATTATGGAATCTTATAATTAAATGATGACAAGAAGCAGAGAGTAGTTCAGATTTGTTATCGTATATGGTTAATTTATTTCCAAAATATTCCCAGTATG
>JAYTVX010000436.1:0-7157 GCA_043743775.1 Bacteroidales bacterium
CAAGCGGATGCTGTGGAATGGCTGGTTCATTCGGTTACGAAAAAGAGCACTACGACCTTTCAATGAAGGTCGGTGAATTGGTCCTTTTCCCTGATATTAGGAATACTGCTGAGAATATAACCATCATTGCATCAGGTACAAGTTGTAGGCATCAGATTAAGGATGGAACTGGTCGAGAAGCATATCATCCGATTGAGATTATGTGGGAGGCGGTTATCTTTTAAAGAGTTCCCAACTCTTCAGCCTTCAATACTAACCAAAAACTTTGTTCAGAATCTCAAGGAGTTGAGCTTGTGAAATCGGTTTTGCAAGATAGTAGTTACATCCAGCCGCTATGGCATTATCCTTATCTTCGGACATTGCATAGGCTGTTTGAGCAATAATTGGAATTTCTTTGTTAATTTTCCTAATCTCAATAGCAGCATCTAGGCCATTCATTAAAGGCATTTTAATATCAAGCAGCACTAAATCGATGTATTGGTTCGATAGAAAAATTTCCATCGCTTCTATCCCATTTTTAGCACTCAGTATGTGAATCTTTGATGACTTTAAATATCCCTCTAAAAGCAAATAGCTAGAGAAATCATCTTCTGCAATAAGTATTGTTTTCCCATCTAAGTTAATAGATTCAACAACGCTTTCAGCAATTTTACTATCGGTGTAAACCTGTTTGCATGGAATTTTAAAAAAGAATTGAGAACCTTTATCAACCTCCGATTGTACCCATATATCCCCACCCATAAGTTCGACCAACGATTTTGAGATTGCTAATCCTAATCCGGTACCACCAAATGAATTCTTTTGATGCTCTTCGACTTGCCTAAAACGTTCAAAAATCAAATCGTGATATTCATGAGGAATACCTCTACCAGTATCCTTTACATAGAACTCTAAATAATCCCCTTTTAGGGCATAACCTATTTCAATATTACCTTTCTCAGTAAATTTAATTGCATTATTAATGAGATTATTTAGAATTTGAGCTAATCGCTGATCATCCGTTATAATGTTCGATTTGTTATCGGGTAGACCTTTATATAATGTTAAAGTTGTTTCATTTAGTTCAGCTTTGATGCGGTGAAGCTCATAAATATTCATCAGCAATGAATTCAACTTAGTAAGTCGATTAAAAATTTTAAGTTGACCCGATTCAATTATTGAAATGTCAATGATATCGTTAATAACGCTTAAAAGTTGACGAGTGCTCGTATTTATTATTCTTAGATAATAGTCAATATCTGCCTTCGTTGGTTTATTGGATAGCATCAAATCGCTAAACCCAAGAATTGAGTTCATGGGGGTTCTAATCTCGTGCGACATGTTTGCAAGAAATGCTGTTTTCATCTTATTCGCCGATTCTGCAGCCTCCTTCGATTTTATTAACTCCTCTTCTATTTTCTTGCGAACCGATATTTCTTGGGCTAATTCGATATTTTTAAATCTAATCGATCTGTTCCTTGCTATAATAATTACAAGAAAAAATGAGATGATTAACGTGTTTATTAGGCCAATAATAAAGTAGAGCGATTTGGCAATTGATTTAGTTGGCCATCCATTTTTTGGTATTGCCGCCAATTGCCACTTTCCACCAGGAACGTTAACATCTAAAATTACAGGGTTATTATTTAGAACTGTTGAATCCCCCCAAATCATTTCACCCTTTGCTCCCTTCCCATCTTTCCCATTAAGCGAAATTTTCAAATATTTAGATGATGTTACACCTCCATCTTCTAGGATTGTATTAACATGAGCAACAATCGAAACCAATCCCCAGTACTGCTTGAGATTATCAGTACCTTCGCCCAATAAAATTGGCGAACGGTTTATAAACCCAATCCCTCCCTGTACTAGTTTTACTGGACCTGCAAGTAAAGGCCTCCTAATCTTTTGGGCATTCTGAACTGATTCGCGTTGAAGTTGATTCTCTAAATAATTAAGACCAATCGCTTTTTCGTTACCTTCAAGAGGGTAAACCCAACGAACTACATTATTCGGTGCAAGTGCAATATTCCGAATATGTCTATTTTCTTGTAGTGCTCGTTTAGTCATGGCATCGAATAAATCGAGCGAGATATCGTGCTGATGGCTGATATAATGAACCATCCCTTGGGTAAGATTGAATGTTGAAGTAACTACCCCCTCAAGGTGAACCCGAATAGTTGATAATTCAGAAAGAACTTTGATTTTTTCATTGCTAAACTGTCGTTCTGAATCCAAACTACCAAGTTGAAGGCTAACAATAACGCCAAAAAGAAAGGTGAAAAGGGATAAAAGTTGACCTAAACGAAAGCGAAAGAAAATACTATTAAAATGCGAATTATTAACTTCTTTACTCATAGATTTTTTAATTTACTACGATTAATCGAGGTAATAAAATTAGATCTTAAAATAATGTTTGGCCATAGAATTTTAAAATAGATAACAGCAAGATATGAAAAAAGAAATAACCCTGACCATAAAGTTAGGGTTATTATGTAGTGTATATTAAGTACTCATTAAACACTTATAAGATCTGCCTATCAAGGTATTAGTTTATAGCAAACGAGCTGTTGCATATATCGAAGGTAAAGTTTACCATTTGCAACAATTGGAACCGTCCATGCTGGGTTTTTAACATCTTGAATAGCCGATTTTATTTCTCCTAATTTTTTGAATCCTGAGGAATCAGGTTCGATAATGAATATGCTTCCCTTTAGATCTTGACAAATTAAATGACCATCAACAAAGGTTGTTGTTCCTTGACCAATTTCATTGGTACTCCACATCTCCTTACCTGTTGATAGTTCAAGACATTTAAACTGACCAACATTCCTTGAACTTTCACCCGAATAACCATAAATATACCCATCGATAAGGATTGGGTCAGAATGTTGAGCTTCCATTGCATGATTCTTCCATAGTACCGAATATCCACTTTTTGTGACCTTAAGAGCTTCACAACCCATCTTATAACCTGATGTGTGAAATATGATATCGTTAAAAATAATTGGAGTTGTTGCATTTACACCATACTCCGTTGGCCATTGTACTGTCCATAGTACTTTTCCATCAGATGGGTTAAGGCATGAAAGGCCTTTGCCATGATAGATAAGGAGTTGAGTTTCGTTCTCAATATTCATTGTTCTCGCAGCAGAGTAACCAACTTCACCCTCCATTGATTTCCATAGCACTTCGCCAGTAGACTTGTCATAGGCTATTACTAAAGCCTTACCACCACCCTGAACAATAACCATATTTTCGAAAACAAGAGGAGTAGTTGAAAATCCCCATGATGGTTCTACACCACCCTCATCCTTTACATTCTTTCTCCAAAGAAGTTTTCCATCCTCAAGTTGCCAGCAAACAAGATCACCGCTTCGACCAAAAGTATATACTTTATCCTCATTAATAAAGGGTGTTGCTCGTGAACCTGGTCCATGAGCAGTTTCTGCTTTAGCTTCATATGAGCCTAACCAAATTAGTTCTCCATTCTCAGAATTTATACAAAAAACTAAATCGTTCTTCTCATCTCTGCCAGGTACAATCAATCTATTACCCTGAACCACAGGAGTTGACCATGAAGCCGTGGATTTACCCTGACATAAATAGTTAACCTGCCATAACTTCTCCAACCCTTTCGACCAATCGGTTTTAATACCTATGGTTGCACTTTTTCCTTCAAAATTGATTCCTCTCCAGTTTGTCCAATCGGCTGTCCCTTCAGTAATAGGAGGTTTTGATGTCATTTGATTTGGAATACTTTCTCTATTCCCAATAATTGGTTCACTACCCATTACCATTTTATAGATCTGATAGCCATAATAACCAACGAATACCAATACAATAACAACGATTATCAAGATAATCTTTACATACTTTTTCATCTAGTTGAGTTATATGTTTTAATAGCTGTTGTTAAATATAATTAATCATGTTTAGTTGATTTCTTAAAAATGAAATGATGGAATAGTGAAATACTGGAAGAGATTGTGAAAACTCATAATTCCATTATTCCACTATTCCATCATTCCAAAACTCATCTAAATTCTTAAAAAAAACTACTTTAAAAGTGCCTTTTTCATTGTTTCACCAATCATTGCTGGAGATTCTACAACATGAATTCCACACTCCCGCATAATCTTCATTTTTGCAGCAGCAGTATCCTCAGCTCCACCTATAATAGCCCCTGCATGTCCCATTCTTCGACCCTTAGGAGCTGTTTTACCAGCAATAAAACCTACAACAGGTTTCGTACCATGAACGTTAACCCATCGTGCTGCCTCGGTTTCCATGCTTCCACCAATCTCACCAATCATAACAATACCATCAGTATCAGGATCTTCCATTAATAATTTGAGCGCTTCGAGAGTTGTTGTACCAATAATAGGGTCTCCACCAATACCAATGCATGTTGATTGGCCTAATCCTTGCTTTGTAAGCTGATCAACAGCTTCATAAGTTAAAGTACCTGAGCGAGAAATGACCCCAATGCTTCCTTTTTTATGAATAAAACCGGGCATAATTCCAACCTTTGCCTCACCTGGGCTAATAACTCCGGGACAATTTGGTCCGATAAGCCGCACATCGGGAATACCAGAGAGTATGTATTTAACCTTTACCATATCGGCTATAGGAATTCCTTCGGTAATACAAATAATAACCTTTATTCCGCCTGTTGCAGCCTCCAGAATAGTGTCCGCTGCATAAGCAGGTGGTACAAAGATTACTGATACATTTGCATCTACTTTTTTAACAGCCTCTTCAACTGTATTAAAAACCGGAAGCCCTAAATGCAGCTGTCCACCTTTACCCGGAGTTATTCCACCCACCACATTTGTTCCGTATTCTATCATCTGGGTTGCATGGAATGTCCCTTCGCTACCGGTAAATCCCTGAACGATAACCCTTGAATCCTTATTTACTAGTACGCTCATCGATTTGTTCTTTTTAGAATTTATAATGCAAAATAGTTCTCGAATATAGACAATTTGTTGTTTTAAAACACTTTTCTATAACATCTTTATTAATTTTGTTGCTGGTATACCTTTTTTCGTACATTGCCTCATAATTAAACCTAGTTTTAAAAATAGTTATCAGATTAAATATGAGTAAAATCGATGTAAAACTCGAAAATCTTGGATCGATTTTTCCATCCAGCTGGAACGAAGAGCAGAAAGCTAAAGGTAAAACAATCTTCTTAAAACGCCTTTCTGAAAAAGCTCATAAATTCTACGGAGGAAAAACCCAAGTGGCACCAAAAGTTCCTGTTCCAGGATTCAATTGGTTTAATGTATGGTATACTCCGGGTGTATCAAAAGTCTCAACAAATATCAGAGAGAATAACGACGCATCCTTTGAACTATCGAATCGAGGAAACCTCGTTGCTGTTGTAAGCGACTCAACACGGGTACTTGGCGATGGTGATTGTTCCCCTGCCGGTGGCTTAGGAGTTATGGAGGGAAAAGCATTTTTGATGAAGTACCTTGGAGGAGTTGATGCTGTTGCACTTTGCATCGATAGCCGTGATAAAGGTTGTCATAATGATCCCCAGAAGATCATCGATTTTGTGAAGATGTGCCAGTACAGCTTTGGAGCTATTAACCTTGAGGATATCTCCCAACCCAACTGCTTTAAAGTGCTTGATGTTCTTAGAGAAGAGTGTAGTATCCCTGTTTGGCACGATGATGCTCAGGGTACAGCATGTGTTACTCTTGCTGGGCTAATCAACTCCCTAAAGCTCGTCGATAAAAAGATTGGCGATGTACGAATTGTTCTTCATGGAGCTGGAGCTTCCAATACAACAATCGCCCGACTTATTATTTCGGATGGTGGAGATCCAAAGAAAATGGTTCTTTTTGATACCAAGGGAGGACTACATAAAAAAAGAGCTGATATAAAAGCCGATGAACGATTTTACAGGAAATGGGAGCTCTGTGAAAGCACAAACCCAACCTGCATTTCGACCATGGAAGAAGCCATGAAAAATGCCGATGTACTAATTTCACTGTCGACCCCTGGACCCGATACAATTAAGAAAGAATGGGTTAAAATGATGAATCCAAAGGCAATCGTATTTGCATGCGCCAACCCTGTTCCTGAGATTTACCCTTATGCTGCAAAAGAAGCGGGTGCATATATCGTTGCAACCGGCAGAGGTGATTTCCCTAATCAGGTTAATAATTCAATTGGTTTCCCTGGAATTCTTAAGGGTGCTTTAATTGTTAGAGCCTCAAAGATTACCGATAATATGGCCATTGCAGCAGCCCATTCTTTGGCAAATTATGCCGAAAAGCGTGGAATCAACTCAGAGAGTATTGTTCCAACGATGGATGAACCTGATGTATTCTCAGTAGAAGCTGCAGACGTTGCGATGCAAGCCATTAAGGATGGGGTTGCACGTAAACCTTTAACATGGGATGAAGTTTATCAGATAGCTAAGAAGGATATTGATTATTCACGATCCATGGCAAAACTCTTAAGCGAAAAGGGATTTGTAGCCGATCCTCCTGCCGAGATGCTTGATGAAGCTTTAGATTATACGGTTAAGCAAATTGAAGGTAAGTATTAAAAGACCTGAATAATATAGAAGAGACCCAGTTTTACTGGGTTTTCTTCTTTATAAGCAAATAGTTGTAGAAGTTACAGTCAAGCATCTATCAACTTTTTTGCTAGCTTTGCAGAAATAACAGACTGATGATTATTGATGATTTAACTATTGTAGCAATTGCTACCGCTCCAGGAACTGGCGCCATTGCAGTTTTACGCTTAAGCGGTAAGGAGGCGATTGCTATTTGTGATAATGTTTTCAAATCATCTGGAAAGAACAAAAAACTATCTACCCAGAAGGCGAATACGATTCATCATGGAACTATATATGATGACTTAAGAGATATTGATGAAGTTCTGGTTAGTATTTTCAAAGCCCCTCGCTCCTACACTGGCGAGGATATCATTGAAATTTCATGTCACGGCTCACAGATCATTCAACAGCAAATATTAGAACTGCTCGTTCGCAATGGTGCCCGATTAGCCCAACCGGGAGAGTTTACCCTTCGTGCATTTTTAAATGGTAAAATAGACCTTTCGCAAGCCGAAGCAATTGCTGATATGATATCTTCCTCAAGTGAAGCGGCGCGTCGTGTAGCACTCCAGCAGATGCGAGGTGGGTTTTCGAATAA
>JAYTVX010000437.1:0-4019 GCA_043743775.1 Bacteroidales bacterium
GCTCGCATTCGATCGCTTTATGAGATTGATGAGGTTGATACCCTTAAAGCCTCTCATAAAAATCCATTAATCACGGAGCTTTACGAAAAGTTTTTAGAAAAACCAGGGAGTGATAAAGCAAAACAACAGCTACATACCTGTTATACAAAGAGAGATGTACTTCTTTAGGGGTAAGTGACAAGAGAAAAGAAAAGACAAAAAGAAACTAATAACCCTGCCTGCCGGCGGGTGTTAACGAACAACGAACAACGAAGGATCCATGCCATTAACCAATGAACAAATAAAACTTGTTTACACCGTTAAAGAGCTGTGTAGGGTTTGTTACACCTGTGTGAGGGAATGTCCTGCCAAGGCTATTCGGATTATCAATGGACAGGCAGAGGTCATAAGCGAAAGATGCATAGGCTGTGGTAATTGCATCAAGGTTTGTAGCCAGGATGCCAAGGTTTTTTATCAGTCAAGGCCGGATGTTAAAAACCTTTTACAATCGGAGAGTAAAGTTGCTGCCATTATTGCACCTAGCTTTCCTGCTGAATTTACCGAAATAAAGGATTACCGTAGGTTTGTAGGTATGGTTCGGGCGTTGGGCTTTGATTACGTTTATGAAGTTGCATTTGGAGCCGATTTAGTCGCAAAAAAGTATAAGCAGCTACTCGGAGAAAAATCAGGCAAAGATTATATATCCTCCGATTGTCCTGCTATAGTTTCCTATATTCGATACTATCATCCTAATCTGGTAAAAAATCTTGCTCCAGTTGTGTCACCAATGGTGGCAATGACAAGGGTTGTTAAGAAGAAGTTAGGAGCCGATGTTAAGATTGTTTTTGTTGGTCCATGTATCGCCAAAAAAGCCGAATCCACAGAAGTTGATGAGGTGCTTACTTTCAGGGAGCTGAGGGGGATGTTTGAATTAGCGGAGCTAAATCAAGATTCAATTGATATTTCAGAATTTGATCCCCCCCGGGCTGGACGAGGTGCTATTTTCCCTGTTAGCCGGGGATTAATCCAAACCGTGGATATTTTTGACGATGTAGTTGTAGGAAATGTTATTGTGGCTGAGGGAAGAATTGGTTTTCAGGAGGCCATAAAGGAGTTCGATGCGGATAGCCTAAAAGGACAACACCTTGAACTATTGTGCTGCGAGGGTTGCATTATGGGTCCTGGAATGACTCCGGGAGGAAAACGATTTGAACGTAGAACCTATATCAGCTCATACGTCCAGCAGAAGATGACGAGTGAGAATCAAGATGAGTGGGCAAAATCGATTCAGGAGTATGCTGATATTGATACAACTGATGAGTTTAGTCCCTCCGACAGAAGAAAACCTTTACCGTCAGAGTCTGAAGTGAGCAAAATCCTTGCTTCGATGGGTAAATTCTCGAATCGAGATCATCTGAATTGTGGTGCGTGTGGGTATGATACATGTCTTGCACATGCTATTGCAATTGTTGAAGGCCTTGCAGAGGTTGAGATGTGTTTACCTTACACTATTGAGGAGATGCATGCATCAATAAAAGATCTTGCAATCTCAAATGAAAAGTTGGCAAAGGTACAGCAGGCACTAAAACAATCCGAAAAGTTGGCCCATATGGGGCAGCTCTCAGCAGGTATTGCACACGAGCTGAATAATCCACTTGGTGTTGTTATGATGTATAGCAACATTTTACTCGATGAGTATGCTCCCGATGATCCAATCCGGAAAGATATTGAGCTAATTGCTTCACAGGCCGAAAGGTGTAAGAAGATTGTTAGCGGATTACTTAATTTTGCTCGTAAAAATCAGGTTAAATTAGAATTGATTAACTTGAAAAAGTTAGCGGAGGATAGTATAAAATCAATTGTACTGCCCAAAAATGTTAAAACGGCAGTGGTTTGTAAAGCGGCTAACTGCGAGGCGCAGCTCGACTATGAGCAGATGATGCAGGTTTTAACAAACTTGAATAAAAATGCAATTGAAGCGATGCCCAATGGTGGAATCCTAACTATTGAAGTTGACGAAACTGAGAAGGAGGTTATTTTCAACGTTATTGATATTGGCACTGGCATCCCTGAGGAGAATATGGATAAGCTTTACACACCATTTTTTACAACAAAGGGAATAGGCAAAGGTACAGGTTTAGGGTTGGCTACAACCTATGGAATTGTAAAGATGCACAAGGGTAGGATAGAGGTAGAGTCGAATAACGATAGACTAAAGGGTCCCACAGGGACTACTTTTAGGATTATATTGCCAAGGGAAGAGGGGGAGGAGAATGAAAATGAGAGGTGAGTGTAAAAGACCTTTCAGGGTTCGAAGAACCTGAAAGGGTTTGGATATGGAAGATGTGAGAGAAAGTTCAAATTCCAAAATTCAAAATTCAAAAAACCAGAACTCTGAACCCTTGAAACTCTGTAACTAGTAACCAGTAACTAAGAAACCATGCCAAGCAATACAAACAAAACGATTCTGATTGTTGATGACGATATCGACTATCTATTTCAGCTAAAGATTCAGATTGAGAAATTTGGCTTCAGCGTTGTCGTGGCCGAAAGCCAAAAGGAGGCTGAAAATTTACTCGCATCTGTAAAACCCGATTTGGCTATTCTTGATCTGATGATGGAGAATGACGATAGCGGATTCATCCTATGCTACAAGATGAAGCGCAAGTATCCCGATGTCCCAATCATTATTGCAACAGCAGTTGCCGCTGAAACTGGTATGACCTTTGGTATCAGCACGGAGCAGGAGCGGAAATGGATTCGGGCAGATCTGTACCTTGAAAAGGGAATTCGCCCGGATCAGCTGCACAAAGAAATTTTGAAACTATTAAAGCTCTAGCATGGAGAAATTAGATGTACTGGTCGTTGATGATGAGCCTGGAATTCGCTCCGGTGTAGCCCGAATACTTCGTAATTTTACGGTTAGCTACCCGTTCATGGATGATGATATTCAATTCAATGTCATTGAGGCAGCAACTGGCGAGGAAGCACTTGAGATAATCAACACTAAGCTTCCAGCTATTGTACTCCTCGATAATAAACTTCCCGGAATTCAAGGGGTTGAAGTGCTTGAGTACATCAATACCAATCAGCTCGATATTCTTGTGATGATGATTACATCCTATGCATCGCTTGAACTGGCTGTGAAAGCTACTAATAATGGGGCTTACGATTTTGTACCCAAACCATTTACCCCGCAGGAGTTAAAATCGTCAATGGAGAATATAACTAAGCACTTCTTTCTCCGGCGAATGACCCGAAAGTTGCACAAAGAGGGTAAGATTATTCGATTTAAATTCCTTACGGTTTTATCGCACGAACTGAAATCACCCCTGAATGCAATCGAAGGGTACTTGAAGCTAATGCAGGAGAAACAGGCAGGCGAAAGCATCGACGATTATCAGGATATGATCGATCGATCTTTAGCCCGGGTGAAGTCTATGAGAAACCTGATTATGGATCTTCTTGATCTGACCCGTATCGATTCTGGTAAGAAGAAGCGTGATCTCCAGGAACTGAATATCGAGCTTATCGCCCAATCGGCAATTGATGGAATGACCCCTTTGGCTGTTCAACGCGATGTTAAACTCATCCTCGACGTCGATGGACAACAGCCTTTAATGGCTGATGCAGAAGAAATGGAAATTATTTTCAACAATTTGATATCAAACGCTGTTAAGTACAATAAGGATGGTGGATCGGTTAACTGTGTAATTCGTTCAACACCAGAAGAGCTGATTGTTAAAGTAATTGACACTGGATTTGGTATTGATCCTGAAGATATTCCAAAACTATTTCATGAATTTTCACGGATTAAGAATGTATCAACCCGGAATATTTCAGGAAGCGGTTTGGGTCTATCAATTGTCAAAAAGTTGGTCGATTTGTATAGTGGTCGGATTGAGGTTGATAGTATCCCTGGACAGAGCACTACCTTTGCCATCTACTTTCCAATTCTACCATCGTTAAATGATATTACCGGATTAGCCTAATAATGATTTATATTCGCAGAAATATTTATAAGTAAACCGGATGAAGTT
>JAYTVX010000438.1:0-17493 GCA_043743775.1 Bacteroidales bacterium
CGAAACGCTTATTAATATAATCGTCATCAAATAATTACCTGTATGATTTGGTAGATTATCAGAACAAACAAAATTAGAATAAAATCTTAATACTTGATCGGATTCTAGACGTTGAAAATGGATTGTTGCTCTAATAAAGAAAATTTCATTGAAATAATCTTTTTTAGTGGTAGATTTTTCTTTAAAACAAGTACATGGTTGAGAGAGAAAGAATAAACGATTTACTAACCTTCAATAAAGCCTGTATAATATTGATAACTTGGCGGATAGTCGTTAAATAAGTTTGCTATTGTTCTTGTGTCTTAATGAATCACGATTCGTTTTCTTTTCAATACTTTTAGCAAACGCCTCGGTTAAATCAACGTCGGTTTGATTTGCAATACAAATCAGCACAAAAAAAACGTCGGCCAATTCATCGCCAAGCTGATTTGAATTATCGGACTCCTTGAACGACTGCTCTCCATATTTTCTGGAAATTATTCGAGCCACCTCACCAACCTCCTCGGTTAAGAGAGCCATATTGGTTAACTCATTGAAATAGCGAACGCCATGAGTCTTGATCCATTCATCGACAACCTGTTGAGCTTCGCGAATATTAATATTCTCCATCACTCCCTGTTTTTTGAGTCAATAATAATTGTAACGGGCCCATCGTTGACTAACGATATCTGCATCATCGCTCCAAACTCACCTTTTGCGATTTTCTTCTGCAGCTCTTTCTCTATCGTTTGGATAAACCTGTTATATAATGGAATCGCAATTTCCGGTGGAGCCGCTTGAATATATGAGGGTCGATTCCCCTTCTTAGTCTTTGCATGAAGCGTAAATTGGCTAACAACCAATACTTCTCCCTGTATTTCTTGAACCGATCGGTTCATTACTCCATTTTCATCATCGAATAATCTTAGCCGAGCAATTTTTCCGCATAGCCACTCTACATCCTCATCGCTATCGGCAGTTTCAATTCCTAAAAGAACAAGCAATCCTTTTTGAATCCCACTATACTTACGATCCTCAATTGTGACAGACGCTTGGGCGACTCGCTGTATAACAACTCTCATTCTGTTATTTTTTGCTGAACATCACAAAGATAAAAAGGAATTTGAATCAATATTTATAAACGCTTTTTTTGCATCTTTTTCCTTTTTATTGAACAAAATCGTTTTAATTTACTGTTTCAAATTATTAAAAAGCTATTCAATCTGTTTTCCTAAACAAATTGGGTTAAATTTTCGTTTAATAATTTTATACTTATTACAAGAACGAACTATTATAATGAGATCAGTTTCTTTATCGATCCTATTAATGCTTTGTGTAAGCTTTTCATTTGCTCAGGTTCATGAGATACCCCTGAATAGAAAGAGTAATGTACAAAAGTCGATAACGAAAAGTAAATCAGGCATTCACTTTTCGTTTTCCCAGGATAAAATTCTAAGCAAAACTAGAGCCGCCAAGGGAGGATTATCTTTTACCGATATTTGGCTTAATGGTTCTTACCCCAATGGTGAAGTTGGTACTCCTAATATACCTGCATATAAGAAACTTATCAGAATTCCAAAAGGATCTAAACCATCGATAAATATAGTTTCACATACCGAGCAATTAATAAACCTTAAAGAAAAAGGGATCAACCTGCCACTTTATCCAAATCAACCCTCCGTTTCAAAAAATCAGGACAGCTCAAAAATACGGTTTGAAATAATAAAAGAGGTTTACTCTAAAAACGTTTTTTCAAATACGCCCATTGCAACCATTGAGGTTTTAGGGAATCTCCGATCGGCGACTATTGCTCGGCTTGTTGTTAATCCTATTGATTATAATCCAGGAGATGGTTTGCTTAAAGTATACAATGATATTGATGTTGACGTTTCATTTGGTAGCACATTAAGCCCTGACGAAGAGGAACTGTTTGATGCAAAAACCTACTCTCCTTATTTCGATATTACCTATAAATCGCTGGAGCAACCCGCTAAGAGTTCTTATACCGAACACCCCGATCTCACCAAGTATCCCGTAAAAATGCTGATAATCAGCAATCGGATGTTTGAGCAATCACTTCAACCTTTTATTCAATGGAAGAAATCTAAAGGCTTTAATGTTAAAACAGTGTATACTGATGATATTGGAAGTTCAGCAACACAAATCAAAACTTTTATACAGCAAGAGTATAATTCCGCTACCCCCGAAAGCCCAGCTCCTTCATTTCTAGTAATTGTTGGTGATGTTGCTCAGGTCGAAGCCTCAGCAACAGGAAGCGCAACAGGAAAGTTAACTGATTTATACTATGCAAGTGTTGATGGTGATATGTTCCCCGATATGTATTATGGACGCTTATCGGCAACATCAGCAGAGCAGCTCAAAAATATTATAGATAAAATTCTTTACTACGAAAAGTACCTATTTGCAGATCCCACCTATCTAAATAATGTAACTCTTATTGCAGGTGCGGATGGAGAATGGAATCCAAATGTTGGCCAACCAACTATAAAATATGGAACGGCTAACTACTTTAACCAAGGTAATGGTTTTTCTACTGTTAACGAGTATGGAGTAACTGCTGACCCAAACAATCTTACAGCGAACTCTTCATATTCAGGGTGCTATAATGCAAATCAAATTGCAGTCGGTCTAATAAATTATACTGCTCACTGTGGAATAACCGATTGGTCTAATCCTTCGTTAACAAACGCCTCCATTTCAGGGTTTACAAATTTAAATAAATACCCTTTAGCAATCGGAAATTGCTGTCTTTCGGGTGATTTTGGTTCTTCAGAGTGTATAGGTGAAACCTGGATACGTGCACAAGATAAAGGGGCTGTTACCTATATCGGTTCATCGCCAGAAACATATTGGTTTGAAGATTTTTATTGGTCAGTGGGAGCTTTTAACTTAGGTGGTAACAACAATGGTTATGTTCCAACTTTTCAGGAAACGACTACGGGCATGTATGATGCTCCGTTTATTAGCAATTATGTTACTACAGGGGGAATGGTATTTGCAGGGAACTTGGCTGTTACCGAAGTGGATGTTCAACACTTCGCGCAACAATCATCACCGACCTATTACTGGGAAGCATACAATGTACTAGGAGATCCTTCGCTTATTCCTTATTTTACTGAAGCAGAAGTAAATCAAGTAAGCTATTCCCCAACAATAATTGTAGGGGAATCATCTTTTAGTGTACATGCACTAGCCAACTCATATATTGCAATATCAAAAGATAATCAGCTAATTGGAACGGCCTTTGTAACCAATACGGGAGAGGTAAATGTTCCCATATCCCCGATATCAACTACAGGAGATGTTGCTTTAGTAATCACGCGTCCACAAACTATCCCAATTATCGACAACATAACAGCAATTTCTCCAACAGGTCCATTTTTGTTATTAGGCTCTTTCACAATTGATGATCATTTATCGAATAATAATGGTAAAGCAGATTATAACGAAACATTCAATGTTAATTTAAAAGTTAAAAATATAGGGATTAACGATGCAACCAATGTTAGTGTTAAAATAATCGGCACAGATGCTTTTGCTAGTATTCAAAGTTTTGATTCAATTAATATATCCGATATATCTCATATTATTGGTGTTAACATAATTAACGTCGACGCAGCTTTTACATTCGAAACGGCTGAGGTTATTCCCGATCAGCATATTGCCACTTTCACTTTGAAATTTTATAGCGATCAGGGACGTTGGACTTCAAATATAAAGATCCTTCTAAACTCACCTATTTTGGTTCTGGGTGATTTAATAATTGATGACAGCCAAGCAGGAGGAAATAACAACCACCTCCTTAACCCAGGAGAATCGAGCAAACTGCTTGTACAGTTAAAAAATGTGGGTCATGCACAAGCAAAGGATATATCATTCCAACTCACTATACCTGATATTTTTAAAACCGATATATCCATCAAAAGCATTCAAACCGAACCTTTCTCCCTTGAGGGAGGTTCGTTTACTTCTCTCCCATTTAGGATTTCGGTAAATCCTAGTATTCAACAAGATATAATCCTACCATTTACCTTGCAAACGACTGTATTAATGCCATCAAACCTATCTGAGGTTTATGAAAAAAACTTAACTGTATATGCCAATAACAATTTTAATCAATCGGACGATACTTTAATATCCTGTTTCACCCATTTCTACGATTCGGGCGGAAAAAATGAATCTTACAAGAATAATGAAACCACCACATCAAATTTTATTGCAAGCGGCGAATCAAGCCTTCTAAAGGTTGTTTTTTCGGAATTTTCCACAGAATCCAACTATGATTTTCTATACATCTACGATGGACCAAACACCAATAGCCCTCAGGTTTTAGGAAGTCCTTTTTCAGGATCATCTATCCCCAACGAAATTATTTCTACTAGCAGATACTTAACGTTTAAGTTTCATTCCGATGGAAATAATATTGCCATGGGTTGGGCTGCAACCATTGAGTGCGTTGAATCTCAAACGCCTAATTGTGTATCATTACCCTCACCATCTGATGGTACACCAAAAGTTCAATCTGGTACTTTAAGTTGGACTCCGCAGAATTATGCTACAAGTTATAAAGTATTAATAGGACCTTCTTCAACAAATCTCGCTTTTTCAGGAAGAGTTAACAGACCCGAATTCACCTTTAAACCAGAGAATAATAAGACATACTACTGGAAAGTAATTCCAGAAAATTATTTGGGTATAAATAGCACTTGTTCAACAATATGGCATTTCACTACCGACACTGTTTATAAAGAAATAGTGATGTCCACAAACACTATTGTTGTAGATACTCTTCTTTTCTATGATTCGGGTGGACCTTTTAATAAGTATTTAGATAACGAGAACTATACATTAACCTTTAAACCCAAATATCCTGGCAATTCTATAAATATTCAATTTCTAACCTTTGATACCGAAAACGGGTATGATAAACTTTCTATTTACAACGGACTTTCACTAAACTCCCCTTTAATTGGAACCTATAGTGGAACGACCTTGCCCGGAAGCAAGCAAGCAAGCAACCCGGATGGCGCATTAACGTTTGTTTTTAAGTCTGATGGAAATACATTTGCAACCGGCTGGAAGGCTTTGGTTAAATCGGTTGGAGTTGCAACTTTCAAAACAATTACCCTTAAGGTTCAAAATAATTCAACGCCTATAGCCGATGCAAGTATTAATATTGGAGGAATTATTAGAACCACTGATATTAATGGATTCGTAACTTTTTCTGTTTTTTCGGGAGACATCGATCTTACCGTGAATGCTGTTGGATATAGCCAGAAAAAAAAGATTGTTCCGGAAGCGGAGACCAACTCAACTATTATTATCGATCTTGAGAGGTTCAGTACAATAAATATTCACGTTTCGGATAAAAAGTTTTTAAATGATATCGTTGGTGTTAAGGTTTTAAATCAATCCGACTCCACTTTTACCAACTCATTAGGAGTATCGGCCCTTCATTTAATCCCAGGCACTTACACCTTATTTTTAAATTTAAAAGGGTATTTACCTTATAGTCAGCCATTAATAGTTGATGAAAATGATGCAAATATTGAACTTTCGCTAACTAAAGTTAAGTATCGAGTAAATTTTTTAATATCCGATGCCTTGGGAAATAAGATTGAAGATGCTCTTGTTAGTATTAATGATACAACGTTAAAAACAAATTCTGAAGGATTAGCCTTTGGCTTCTTCTACAAAGGCAATTATCCCATTTCAATTTCAAAATCTCAGTTTTTCGACCAATCTAGCTGGATTTTTGTAGATGATACGAGTACGATGAAATTAAACCTCGATGAAATATCATTTTTGTACAACATTGAGTTTACATTTATTGCGAAAGGACCTAAGAGCCAATTTCCCTTAAATTACCATGATGTTGATTTGTATTGCAATAGCATCATTTATTCTAGATTTAATACCGATGCTCAGGGTAAGGGACACATTTCATTGCTCAAAGGAAATTTCAGCTACAGCATTATTCGTGAAGGATATATCTCTATTTCAAATAAACCCTTCTTAGTAGATGGAATTAAAAATAGCATTCAAGATACCATCTACCAGAAAACATTTACCATTCAATTTAATGTTTCCTCTCATTCGGCCTCCATTCAAGACGCTTCCATCACTCTAGAGGGTTACTCGCCAGAGATTACCAATTCAGCAGGACAAGCTCTCTTTACTGATATCGGATACGAAAAAAATCTTCGGTATATTATTCAAAGGGATGGATTTACTGATGCAATTGGCTATATTAATGCAATAATACCTCTTGTTGTCGACATTAACTTACTGTCAACAGGAACCCCAGCTATCACTTCTGGTCGTTTGAATATTTTCCCGAACCCAACTTCAGACCACATATCGATTGAATCCGATCAACCCATTACTAGGATTTCGGTCGTTAACACCCTTGGTACCGTTTTGTTGAACAACAGCTATTCATATTTGAACCTCGCTTCAATCTCAATGGGCAATCTCGCTCCTGGCGTTTATATTTTAATCATCTACCACGAAAGTTCAGTCCCTGAAAAAGCACTGGTAATCAAAAGGTAAATTTGACATTTGGTTACCACTCCCCTTGCTGTTATTTAGGTTTTATAAAAAATACTTTTTTATGTGAAATATTAATATAATATTTAACTTTATTTACATCGAATAAATAATTTTACATTTGAATCGTTTACTAAGCATTTTTTTGTTTTGAGATCAACCGCAATTATTAAAGAAAAGCATACAAGAAGAAGAATTATAATTACGCTCGTCCTAATTATAGCTGGCCTTTCGTCATTTTATAATTACCAATCGATCCTCGTAAATCAACGATTCAAAAATCAACTTATCGACTTAAAGGTTTCTGAATTCCGAAAGGATCTGAACGATTTTTACATCAATACAGTAGATCTCTATTTGGAAAGAATTCAAAATTTAAGCACCTCCCCTCAAATTATAAAATCGATTAAAGAAAATGATTCTACATCCTTTTACCATTTGATCGAATCCTCTTCCAAGATAGGAGGATCAAATTTGAATGAAATCTTTCAAGTTTTTTCGCCCAATAGGAAACGGATTTTTGGCGATACCTCAAAATCGGGCATCGGTTTATTCTTCAAACCCATTGAAGATATTATTCAAAAGGATTCCTTTAATCAAAGGATCAAACTCTGTGAAAACGGTCTCTACCACATTGTTACCGCTCCTATCAACGGAGGTAAAGATGGTTTTATTGAAATTGGAGTTCGCGATAAAGAGGGCATCAAATACCTTGAAGATAAAAGTGGGGTTATGATTTTCACTCTTATTAAAACAGAGCAAATCAATAATCTTTCAAATAATAGCATACAATCAGCAAAATACAATCCCGAGTGGACAGTAATATCGTTTGGAAAGTCCCGTTTTTTAGATAATTTTATAAAAAATCAAGATTTTGACAAACCTATTTTAGATAAAAAAACAACTGTCAAGATTGATAATAAATACTATTCATTAATTAAAACCGGCGACCTGATGCACACGAGTAAAGGTTCTGTTGGATTAATTATTGCCGCAGTAGATATTACCAATTTAGAGGTCCCCTTTTATAGTTTTCTGCTCCGTTCGATACTCCTTACAATTATCATCGTTGCTTTTTCCTTCTTATTAATAAGGCTATTTTTCGATCAACTAATCGAACGCTTCTTTAAGATTGAGGAGAGCTTTGAAAGAGAGGTTGCCGATCGAACGAAGAAAATTTTAGACACCAATGTAGAACTTCATCAAATTTTTAACTCTACAGCAAACGGGATGAGGATTATCAACAAAAATTACGATATCATTAGGGTGAACGATTCGTTCTGTAAAATATCTGGGACAACCAGAGAATCAATTGAAGGGGAGAAATGCTATGATATTTTCCCTGGTGTCTATTGTCACACTACAAATTGTCCGTTAGACAAAATCCGTGAGGGGGAAAATACGGTTGAAACAGAAGAGGTTCGCTTTAAAAAGGGAGGTAAGAAAATTAGATGTCAACACTCCGCCGTCCCATTTTTAGGAAATAATGGAGAGTTCCTAGGAATAATTGAAGATTTCAAGGATATCACTGAAAAATACGAAGTTGAAAATACACTAAAGAAAACAGAGGAACAATTTTCAGCCTTTATGGATAGTTTACCCATTGGTGTATTCATTAAAGATTACAACGGGGTACTGCTATATCTGAACACATACCTTAAAAATGTTTTTGGCTTTGAAAAACTCATCGGAAAAAATGTAAGCAAAGAGCTTGAGCCTGCATGGGGAATGAGAGTTTCAAAGGAAGATGAAAAAGTTCTTCAGCTTGGTAAAATTGAACTTGAAGAAACTCTAACCAATAAAGAGGGACACGAAAAAACCTTTGTGACCCATAAATTTAGATTTCCGGGGATAGACAACAACTGGAGAATTGGTGGTGTTTCAATCGATATTACAAAGAAAAAGATAACAGAGCACTTTCTGTATGTTCTTTCTAAAGCCATTAAGAATTCACCGGCAAGCGTTGTGATTACAAATCCCTTAGGAAATATCGAATTTATTAACCCTTCTTTTACTGAGCTAACAGGCTATTCCCTTACTGAAGCAATCCACAAGAATCTTCTTGAGATGAAGGTTGAATATAACTCTGGGAAGAACCTTGTGAAAGCAATTGATTCTACTAAAAACGGGGAGATTTGGAAAGGCGAGATACATCTTCAGAATAAAAAGGGGGAACACTTTTGGGTTATCGCCTCCTTTGCACCCATTTTTAACCGTAAGGGTGAGGTCTCTCATAGCGTTGCAAGCATGGAAGACATTACAATCCGAAAAGAGTATGAACGGGAATTACTCCTCTCCAAAACGAAGGCGGAAGAGTCCGATAAGCTAAAAACAGCCTTTTTATCAAATCTATCCCACGAAATTCGCACTCCGCTAAATGCAATTATTGGTTTTTCATCGCTACTTACAGATTCCGATTTAACAAATGCAGAGAAAAAAAACCTTTCGGACGTTCTCTACAAAAACTCGAACGATCTTCTAAAACTCATCGAAAACCTTATTGAAATATCCGAAATAGAGACCGGCCAGTTCACCATCAAAAAGAGTGAATGCTATGTTAATAAGCTGATGGATGAGCTTAAGGAGACATTCCTTGCCGATGATAAGAAGGGGAAATCGGTGAAGTTGAATGTTCGAAGAGAGATCGGTTCGGATGATTTCACCATTCTAACAGATCCTTTACGATTAAAACAGATTCTCAACAACTTAATCTCCAATGCATCTAAGTTTACCGAAAACGGCTTTATCGAATTTGGTTACACGCTTAAGGATGAAAGAACCCTGATGTTCTATGTAATTGATACTGGAATTGGGATTGAACCTGAAAAGCAAAAATATATCTTCAATCCATTTAGGCAGGCCGATGATTCAAATACTCGCCGATTTGGAGGTATGGGACTTGGATTGGCAATATCAAAGCATATCGTGGAGAAACTTGGTGGCAAAATTTGGCTAACAAGCATACCTGGCTCTGGTTCTACCTTCTTTTTCACAATTCCGTATATTCCCGTTCGTTTCAAATTCGATCCAGAACCTAAAGAGGAAAGAAAAACCTCATACGATTGGAAGGATAGAACGATATTGGTTGCTGATGATATCGACTCCAACTATATATTCATCAAGGCTGCTGTGAAGCACACTAACGCGGAGGTTCTTTGGGCAAAAAATGGTTTGGAGGCTGTTCAATTGGTTAAGAATAATCCAATGATTGATTTAGTTTTAATGGATATTGTCATGCCCGACATGGACGGTATTGAGGCAACAAAACTGATTAAGCGTCACAATTACAATCTTCCAGTAGTTTGCCAAACAGCTTATCCAAACAATGACAGCTACCAAGCAGCCCAAGATTGTGGATTCGACAGCTTTATGGCAAAACCGATTAAGGTTGAAGGGATGCTTCAGATAATCGACAAATTTTTCTCAAAAAATTAGGGATAGTGAAGTTAACCATCCCTACTAGTTTTAATCAGCTGAGAGGGAATTAAATCCCATAAATAACTTTTAATCGAAGTTCACGTTTTTGCTCCACTGTCGATGATTCTCCGCTACCGTAAATATTTTTCTCCCAATCGCCATACATTGGATTTGGAAGAACAATAAACCGATTACCAAACTCTTTCTTATTCAACTCAACAATTGAGGTTCCCCAATCAACACCTCGTTTCTCGAAAACTTCAGATAAATCGTTTAGGTTATCACCAATCAGCATAACAATCTCAAATTTTTCAGACACATGATCGCGTCGAGATTTTTTACTGCTAACGGTCTCCTTGAAAATCATATTTTCCTTTCGGGCAAAAGAAAAACCAAGTGAATCGAGGTTTTTTAAAGTTGACTCAACCTCATCGATTTTTCGATTGCTGATGTAAAAAACATTTACGTTAAGCGAATCACAAAAATTAGTGAACTCAACCGCCCCGGGTAATGCTTTAGCTTTTGCTAACGACGCCCATTTTTTCCACGATTCGGGGGTATAGCTGCTAGACTCCAGAATTTGCTGTGCCTCAAAAGGGCTATTGTCCAACATGGTCTCATCAATATCCACGACCACCGCTTTTGGCTTAGCCGTTTTTTGTTTGACAAATTCTGCTAACCTCAACTTAGCAAGATTGTAACCTTGATAGTAAAGAGCCTTCATCTCTGGAGATCTTTGAAACCAGATGGTTGCATTGACCAAATTTTCCTGTGAGCTAATGGCCACTTTTTGATCTTCGTTTCTAGCGCAGGAAACTATTAAAAAAGCGCTGAATATTAAAAAATAATTTTTTATTCTCATAGGTTTATGATTATATTTTGTGATATTTTTTTGTCAAAGTTATTTGAACTTTTTTAATGATAGATATTTTATTCCGAAGAAATATTTAATAATCTTGTAACTTTCTCAAGGATCATTCGTCCTATTCTTGAAACTGCAAACGCTTAATGACAGTAGAGGAGTATAATAAAAGTGTTGATTCGTATGCAGATGGCATCTATCGCTTTGCCCTGAAGACCCTTAAGGATCAGGAAAAAGCGAAAGATACCGTACAGGACACCTATGAAAAGCTGTGGGTGAAGCATCGAGATGTTTCGTTTGAGAAGGTTAAATCTTACCTATTTACTACTGCTTACCATGCTTCAATTGATTTAATACGAAAAGAAAAGAAAAATGTCGACTATGAATCAGCACCTGCAGTTGGTTTATCATCGCTTGAACAATACAGCGATATTCGAGAAGTATTAAATAAAGCGGTTGAGCTACTCCCCGATATTCAAAAATCGGTAATCCTTCTTCGTGATTACGAAGGTTATTCATATGAAGAGGTTGGAGAGATTACAGGGCTCAACGAATCTCAGGTTAAAGTATATATTTTCAGGGCTAGACTCTTTCTAAAGAACTACCTTGTAAGTATTGAAAATATTATATAGTAAGAAGATCCATGACAATAACTCGACACAATTACGAAGTGTTCCTAGTTGATTATCTCGATGGAAGATTAAACCCATCGTTGGTTGCTGAGCTATTGGTGTTTTTAGATCTAAATCCAGAGATAAAGGAAGAACTCGATGGTTTGCAGGATGCTGTATTGATAGGTGAAACCATTCCATACCCCGATAGATCGAACCTTAAAAAAAAATCGTTCCTAAAGAATGGAATTGATGATGAGTTTGAATACCTGAGTATCGCTTCGGCAGAAGGTATTATAACGCAGAGCGAAAAAGAGGCTCTTGAAAGTATACTTCAAGAAGATCCAAAAAAGCAAATTCTACATTTAACCTTTCAAAAAGCAATAGTTAATCCCGATAAAACGACTATTTATGCTTTAAAATCTCGCCTAAAAAGAACTTCACTTATCCCAATTCGTGTTTCAACATTTAGGCAATCAATAAGTATTGCGGCAACAATTGCTCTCGTTATTGGGGTGTATACCATTTCAAAGCTGATGGTAAACAATGATTCGCTGAACAAATATTCTAAGGCCACTATTGCTGAATCTACTACTACTCCCGCTATAACAACAACGAATGAGGTTCAAAATAATATTGCTCCTTTAAAAGTAGAGCCAATAAGAACTAAACCCGATCAAGAATTTATTGGTGATAATAAAAAAACAATTTCAACCCCAAAAATCGTTAGAATAAATATCGAGGAGTCTATACCAAACATCATTCACCGAATTGATTTTAGTGAACCCGCTATACCCGAAAACCCTCAAACAGAACAACTGGCAGAAATTGCCTCCAAATATGCTTTAGTTAATCGGGTTTCTAACGAACAATTTGCTCAACAGGAATCCAGTAATAGAAGGAACGATGCAAAGGAAATTGGTGTTTTTGAGATTATTCAATACGGCGTTCAATCGTTCGGAAAGTTGATTGGAAGCGATATTAACCTAAAGGCAAACAAGGATGAAAAGGGTAATATCGAAAAAATTAACTTCGAATCGAACCTTGTAGCATTCTCTGCTCCGGTAAGAAAAAAAGAGTAATCGTTGTAACTTTCAGTGCACCCTCTCCGTCCTACTTTAAAATTAATAAAATCATAAACAATTAATATCTAAAAATATGAAACGTCTATTATCCATTCTATTCTGTTTAAGCATTCTGTCGATAGCTTACGCACAAGATCCCGAAACCAAATTAAAGGCATTGGAAAGTAAGGACTCTTCCTTAACTCAACAAGCCGACACATTAAAAAAGGTTAATATTACTAAATCAAGAAACGATTCCACTAAATTCAGAATTGGTAGAAAATCAATCACAATAATCGATGAGGATGGGAATACAACCTTTAAGATTCCAAACAGAAGACATCATTCGGATGATTGGGATATCGAATTCAATCACAAACCTACATTCAGAGGGCATTTTTCGGGTGTCGAATTTGGAGTAAATGGATTCGTGGATAAAAATCAATCATTAACGATGAAGAATGAGATGGCCTGGCTAGATTTAAAGCAAGCCCGTTCATGGAATATTAATTTAAACTTTATGCAGTATAGTATCGGTTTCGGTACCGATAAAATTGGCCTTGTAACCGGTATGGGGCTTGAGTTTAATAATTACCATTTCTCAAATCCTATCTCCCTTAAGGTAGAAAATGGCATCACAGTTGCTGACAGCTCCTATATAGCCGGAAATTTTGATGTTCAAAAAACCAAACTTTCAACAACCCATCTAACCATTCCATTGCTACTTGAATTCCAGATACCTACAGGGGAACATGGTCATAGAATATACATTTCAGGTGGGGTAATTGCTGGTTTGAGAATTGGGGCTCATACTAAAGTAATTTATGAGGATGGTGGACGTAAAAAAGATAAAAATCGAGAAGATTTTAACCTTTCAACATTTAGATATGGGTTTACTGCTCGGGTTGGATACAGAGGCCTTAAATTATTTGCCAATTACTACCCCGTTCCTCTCTTCGAGATCGGTAAGGGACCTGAAGTTTACCCATTCTCGGTAGGGTTAGTGCTCTTTAATTTTAATGATTAATTTAGTTTATCGTATAGCCATAAAAAGCTGCCCAAGGGCAGCTTTTTATTTTGTATAACATACTACCAATAGTTTATTTATATAGTTTGATAGTCAATTAATTTTATACATTTGAAATTGTTAATAAATTGATCTGCTCATTATGAAAAAGTTCGGAATATCAATATTGTTCGGATTTTTTTTCTTTCAAAGTCAACCCCAAGATCGGATAATTGATAGTCTCGTTAATTGCCTAAATAACCAACGGATTGATTCCAATATCTATAAAATCTCTTTAAAAATTGCAAAAATATACTCCGATAGCGCTTACGATAAAGCATTAATCTATTTCAATAGAGCATTAGATGTTGCTGAAAAATCGAGCAACCGAAAAAACGTCGCCCATGTTTACCATCAAATTGGCTCCATGTACCAAAGAAAGGGTGAATTCCCCATGGCGCTTACAAATTTTAACAACGCTCTGGAGATCCATAAATATCTAAATAATAAACAGGGAATCGGACAGCTCCTCAACGATATCGGACTGATTTACCGTTCATGGGGTAAGTACGATAAAGCTCTTGAAAATTATTTTAATGCGCTAAAGCTTTTCGACGAAATCGGGGACGAAGAGAATGGTGCCATGGCATCTAATAGTATTGGGCAAATATACTACTACAGAAGCGAGTACGAAAAATCTATTGAGTACTTTAAAAAGTATCTCATCGTTAATCAGAGAATTAAAAAACCGAGAGCCGTTGCCGGAGCGGCAAATAATATCGCCAGCGCATTTTTAGAGCTTGAAAAATACGATGACGCGCTTGAATACTATGTTCGTTCGATGAGAATTTACGATTCTCTTAAAATTAAGATCGGCGTTGCTGTCATTAAGGATAATATTGGCTCTCTTTTTATAAAGAAAAAACAGTATAACGACGCCCTCCTCTACAATTCTGACGCCCTAAGAATATTCGAGGAGATTGGTAGTCAACCCCGTATATGTGCATCGCTCCAAAGCGTGGGACTAGCCTACTCTAAACTGAATCAACCCGATTTAGCCATAAAGTATTTGAATCGGAGCCTGAATCTTGCCCAAAGCATTAAGCAAAAAGAGACCCAAAAGGATGTGTATGATGCTCTTGCCGATGTTTATATAGAAACCAAACAGTATGAAAAGGCTCTTTCGTTCTATAAACTTTTTGTTCAAATCAAAGACTCCCTTTTAAACTCTGAATCTATTGGGAAAATTGAAACAATCCAGGCTGAATACGAGGCTCAGAAGAAAGAGAAAGAGTTGGCAGAAATTAACCAGAAGCTTCACATTCAAAAGATTTTGGCAATTTTCTCCGTTGGGCTTTTTATTCTTTTCATATTCCTTACCTCTTTAATCATTCGTGAAAATCTGCACAAGAAAAAAACCTTAAAGCACGCTGAGGAACAAACACGAAATCTTCAGAGCATTATCACTAAAACAGCTCAATATCTGCTAACTTGCCAAAACAATAACGTTGATTTATCATCTCACTTCGAAAGGGTCTGGCATCTAAACTCAAGTAAAATAAATTCTTACACCTACATACCTTTTCTTAATGATTCCGTTTTAATTGTAGCATTTTTGTCTAAGGGTAATCCTTTGCTTATCGACATTATCAAGCTTTCAATTTTCGATTTCTTTCATTCAATAAAAAACGAGGATAGCAACATTTCGATTAAAGACCAATACAACAATTTCATATCAAATGCAGGTTTATGGCAGACCGCTCTTGCTGGCGAAAAAATGATAAATATAGATTTTTGGTGCATCAAAAAAGATTTTAGTCAGCAACAATATTCTGGGACTTTTAGCGCATTTCAAATTAATGATCAGAACCAGGATTCGGATCTAAGGATCAATAAAAATAACTGGGTAAAGGTAGATAAAGGGGATCGTTTCTACTTTTATACCTCCAGCGGTTTAACTGCTTTTAATCAGAATGATCAAGACCTATTTCAGAATACTCTATATAAAACCATCGCCAACACCATTGATTTTTCATTTGATGAGCAAAAAGAGATCTTCAGCAACAGTCTTGAGTTAATTGACGCGGGAAATGATGCTTGCTTTGATATTTCGATATTTGCGTTCAAGGTTTAATTCAATATTCATGCTAGAATTTAATAATCGTGCAATTTTTCTATCTTTACTTTTTGGAATTTTAAAGCCTTCGCTAATTTAAAAAAACAAATCAACCCATAACACACCCATAATGAGATTACTCTTAATTAGCAACTCAACAAATGCTGGCGAACCTTATCTTCAACATCCTAAGGAACAGATAAAATCATTTTTAAAGGATGTAAAAAAGGTTCTTTTTATACCCTATGCAGCCGTTTCATACTCCTTCGATGAGTATGAACGAAAGGTTCAGCACAGATTCAGCGAAATGGGCATAGAGGTCGAATCCATTCATCACTCAAAATTTCCAAAAAAAGCCGTTCAGGAGGCAGAGGCAATTGTTGTTGGTGGGGGAAATACTTTTCGCCTGCTTAAGATGATACACCAATTCGACCTAATTGAAGCCGTTAGATATAAAGTGCTTAGCGGAACACCTTACGTTGGCTGGAGCGCAGGATCAAATGTTGCCTGTCCAACAATTTGTACTACGAATGACATGCCGATTACCGAACCCGACAATTTCAATGCATTTAATCTGGTTCGATTTCAAATCAACCCTCACTATCTTGATGTAAATCCCGATGGGCATGCCGGCGAAACCCGTGAGGAAAGAATTCTTGAGTTTCTTGAAATGGACCCATACTCTTACGTTGTAGGATTGCGAGAGGGATCAATGATTATTTTAGAAAATGTAAAACTATCACTCCTCGGACCAAAACCTGCAAGAATATTTAAGAAGGGAGTACCTCCCAAAGAGTTAAAACCTGGTGAAGATTTAGATTTTCTGTTTGAATAATTTTAAAGTTAAAAAGAAGTCGAATACAATTCGGCTTCTTTTTTTAGCTTAATATTAACCTAATTGTATTCAATATTTTTCGTAATTTGCTAATCATCATTATATATTCGTTTACAATTTTTAATCTTTTTATCGATTTCGACAAACAGAAAAAACAGTAGTAATCTTAATATTTACAGCTATGATAAAAATAGTTGATCTTGTTAAAGTATTTCGTACCGATGAGGTTGAAACCACGGCACTTAATAAAGTATCGCTTGAGGTTAAAAATGGTGAATTCGTAGCTATTATGGGCCCATCGGGTTGTGGAAAGTCGACTCTTTTAAATATTCTCGGACTTCTTGATAATCCATCCGACGGCCAATACTATTTTATGGAAACCGAGGTTGCAAAGTATAAAGAGAAACAGCGTACGAATCTTCGTAAATCTAATATTGGTTTTGTTTTTCAAAGTTTTAACCTAATCGATGAGCTTACTGTATTTGAGAACGTTGAACTACCCCTACTCTACCAAAACGTACCCTCTTCGGAGAGGAAGAAGAAGGTTGAAGCGGTTCTTGAACGAATGAAAATCTCGCACCGACGCAATCACTTCCCACAGCAGCTATCGGGCGGTCAGCAGCAACGCGTTGCAATAGCACGTTCGGTTGTAGGCAATCCCAAGCTAATACTCGCAGATGAGCCCACAGGTAACTTAGACTCAGCAAATGGTGAAGAGGTTATGAATCTCCTTTCGGAGCTGAATAACGAAGGAACAACTATCGTTATGGTTACCCACTCACCCACCGATGCAGAAAAAGCCCATCGCATTATCCAGCTTTTCGACGGGCATATCGTTACCGAAAACATAAAAAAAAGTTTGTAACACATCTTTAAATCATTTTAATCCTCACGTAGAATAGACCCTTGAAGGGTTAACTAGTATTTCTTTTTCAATAAAGGAACAATTATTCATTTTTAGGATTACCTTTGCGGGCCAAATTTATATACTGAAATGCAAGGGATTAGAAATATTGCAATCATTGCGCACGTC
>JAYTVX010000439.1:0-2541 GCA_043743775.1 Bacteroidales bacterium
TTTGCGGAGAGAATGGGATTCGAACCCATGAAACCCTTTTGGAGTTTACACACTTTCCAGGCGTGCGCCATCGACCAACTCGGCCATCTCTCCTTGGAATATTTGTTTTAAATAGCGGCGCAAATTACAAAAAAAAATCACACCGCAATCAAAATAAGCTAAAAGAGGTATTATTTTGATATTTCACCGCTCATTGATATAACAATCTCTTGCTTTATTGCTTCAGATGATAATTTTTTCCCAAGCAGCAGCATCAGCTTTGCAACTGCTGCCTCAAAGGTGATATCGTATCCACTGATAACCCCAGCATTTTTAAGTATCAAACCATTATCATACTTATCCATATCAACGCTACCAGCATGGCATTGGGTAACGTTGAGTACAACAACACCTCGATCTACGGCTGCTTTTATTTTGTCGAGGAACCATGATTGACTGGTTGCGTTTCCAGAACCAAATGTTTCCAAAATGATAGCCTTTATATCTGGTGTATTTAGCACAGAATCGACAAATTGAGGGTTAATCCCTGGGTATAGTTTTAAAACACCTATACAGTTATCCAAATTGGTATGAATAATCAGATCGCGTTTATTAGTGGGATAATGGATATAGGCAAAATTATACTTGATGCTGATTCCAGCCTCGGCAAGGTATGGGTAGTTATCGGAACGAAAAGCGTTGAAATGCTCAGCATTATGTTTGGTGGTTCTATTCCCTCTAAACAATCTATTCTCGAAAAAAATACAAACCTCTGGTACGAGTGGCTGACAATTGCGCGATGCTGCAGCAATTTCAATGGCGCTTATCAGATTTTCCTTTCCATCGGTTCTGAGCATACCTATTGGTAGCTGCGATCCAGTTAGAATAACTGGTTTGTCGAGATTCTGAAGCATGAAGCTTAATGCTGATGCTGTAAACGACATGGTATCGGTACCATGAAGGATTACAAAACCATCGTATTTTTTGTAGTTTTCTTGAATCGTCACTGCAAGTTTCACCCAGAATTCGGGTGAGATATCAGATGAATCAACAAGTGGTGTAAATGAGAGTGTATCGAGTTTATAGTGAAATTTTTTAAGTTCGGGAACTTCAATTTCAATTTGATCGAAATTGAAGGGGGTTAACGCTCCGGTTTCCGGATTTTGTTTCATCCCAATTGTTCCACCGGTATAGATGATTAAGATTGAAATTCCTTCTCGATTCATAACTTTTATGCTTTAATATTGAAAAGTTCTAGCGTGTTTCGCGTTGTAATTTTGGCAACCTCTTCCAACGGGATGCTTAATATCTCGGAAATTTTCTGAGCAATGATGATGATATTCTGGCCTTCGTTTCGTTGTCCACGCTTGGGAACAGGGGTTAAATAGGGGGAATCGGTCTCCAAAAGAATATCTGACAGATCCATATTGGCAACGACCTTATCAATTCCACCATTCTTATAGGTAACTATTCCTCCAATCCCAACCTTAAATCCACCGTAATCAATTACCCGTTTATACTGATCGAAGCTGCCAGTAAATGCATGAAAAACTCCTCTAAGCGAAGGTTCATTCTCCTGATCAACTATTTCAAAAACCTCGTCGAAAGAGTTTCGTGAATGGATAACAACCGGAAGACCAAGTTTCTTAGCCACCTTTAATTGATGCCTGAAAGCAATCTTTTGCTGTTCAATGTATGTTTTATCCCAGTAAAGATCAATCCCAATTTCGCCAATCCCGTTAAATGTTGCTTTTTGGAGCATCTGATCAACGTGAGCCAATTCAGCCTCGAAATTCTCTGCAACTGAAGTAGGATGCAATCCGATAAGAGGAAAGCAGATTCCCTTAAACGTTTCGGAAACATCTATTACCCTGTCGGAGTAGGTTGAATCAATATTAGGAAGAATATGGAATTTAACACCCACCGCCGCCGCTCTTTCAATAACCTCTGCGCGGTCAATATCAAAAACATTATCGAAGATATGGGAATGTGAATCGACAAATATCATTAGGGATTCTTTTAGAAACAGACTGCAAACTTAGTAAAACTTTTCCCTACAATCTTCAATTGCGTATAATGCTATTTGCTGTTAGTGTTAAGCGAGTAGATTTTTCCGGGTTTACTCTTTACTACCCCTGCAAACTCCAAATTTAGTAGTAATGATGATACTTTCGAAACAGGCATTTGGATCTTAATGCAGATTAAATCAATCGATTCCTGTTCTACTGTTTTAAGGTATTCAACAATTTTTTGCTCATCATCGGTGAACTCAGAAAAGAGGACAATCTGTTTTGGCGGTTTTTGAACATTAGCCGGCTCCCAACCCAAAAGGAACTCAATATCATCAGGAGTTTCAATTAATGCAGCTTTATTGGCTTTAATAAGCTGATTACATCCCTCTGAATATTTGGAACCAACATTCCCGGGAACGGCAAAGACCTCTCGATTGTATGAATTAGCCAAATCTGCTGTTATTAGCGCACCTCCTTCAGCTCCACTTTCAACAACAATTGTTGCATCGGACATACCCGCAATAATTCTATTTCGTTTAATAAAATTATT
>JAYTVX010000440.1:0-4829 GCA_043743775.1 Bacteroidales bacterium
TCCGATGCAATCATTGCTGATGCGAACTGCACTAAAACCTGTTTCTACCTCTCATTTATTCTTCTGGGATCTAGTCTTCTTTATGCATTTTTCAAGATGGGTTGGTTCGATATTATCGGTTCTCTAGGAATTGCATGGTTTGCTTACACTGAGGGACGCGAAGCATTTGAGAAATCGAATGCAGAGAAATTGGGTTGTTCGTGTGGATGCGGTCATTAGTTGACAGTTGTTTGTGAAATCTATCTTTCACTTTTGTTTTTTATCTTTTATTTTATTGTGCACTTATAAACTTACTAACTTTCGCATTATGGAAACAACCGATAAAGTAATCAAAATCCTTAAGGATTCAGGGAAACCTATGAAGGCTGGTGAAATAGCCGATACCTCAGGGATTGATAAAAAGGATGTTGAAAAAACAATTAAACAACTGGTAAAAGTCGATAAGTTGCACTCCCCGATGCGCTGCTATTACGATATCAAGAAATAATAAAATACTGAAAAATCAGGAATTCTTTAAATAAACGGCCTCATAGCAGAATTATCGAGATATTATCTAAAAATAATTATCGATTCAAGCGAAGCTGCGGGAAACCGAGTTTACGAGTTCGAAGCCAATATTACTCTAGAGATCCCTTGGCTTGCGTTCGACTGAGACTTCGGCCTACACTATCGTTTCGACAGGCAGGAGTTTGACTAAATATTTTTGTTTCACAAAATTAGAGTCTCACTGATTTAATGCTCAAACCGAATAAGTAGAGATAAAGAGCCATCCTACCCACACCTGTAAAACCAATAAACTACCTCGCAGCAGAACTGTTGAGTTATTACCTAAACCTCTTTTTTCAATCGAAGCAGAGCTTCGAGGAATTAACCTGAAGAGATTAAATATATATTTTATGAAATATTAACTATAATTATAGTTTACTTTAATATCTTATAGTACATTTGCTTCAAATCAATGTTATGAAAGAGTTAACAAAAGCCCAAGAGGAGGTTTTGAAAGCCCTTTGGGAGATTAAAGATGGTGCAGCAAGCGATGTACTCGATGCCCTGCCCGATCCCAAACCTGCTTATAATACAGTAGCAACCGTAATAAAAGTACTTGAGAAAAAGGAGTACGTTTCGCATAAGACCTACGGAAAAACCAACGTCTACTTTGCAGTTATTTCCAAACAGGAGTATGCGCAATACCTACTAAAAAATACTATTAAGGGCTTATTCAATGGATCGCTAAACCAAATGGTTTCATCATTTGTAAAAAACAAAGATGTTAGTCTCAACGAGCTCGAAGAGCTAAAGGAAATGCTAGACCAAGAGATAAAAAACCAAAAGAAATAGTATGAACTTCCTTCAATACATCCTTATCTCATCGATATGCTTAAGCATTTTCTATGCTGATTACAAGTTAATGTTTAGGGGAGAGTCTAATTTTCGTCAATTACGATTCTACCTTCTTGCCTCAATGCTGATATCGGTTATAATGCCTTCGACCAGTATCACAATAAACGTTGACTTCTTAAAAGATCTATTTACCAACGAAACAACTACGATCACAGGATCAATAAAAGATGTAAATACATTTGTCAATCCTAATGAATCAATCATTCCCGTTCTATCAAAAGTGAATTGGTTATCACTTTTTGAAAGCATATATTTCATCATTACAATTGCACTCTTAATCCGTATTGTAATACAAATAATCTCGGTAATTATTCACTACCACAAATCAAATCGTGTGAAAGTTGGGAAATACTTGATAATCTCCGATAATCGGTTTAAAAATACATCCTCCTTTTTTCACTGGATTTTTATTAACCCAGAATCTTCTTCAAGCGAGGAGTTCGACCAGATAATTTCACACGAAAAAATTCATGCCTCACAATATCACTCCATCGATCTAATCATGATTGAACTGCTAGCGGCCGTGATGTGGTTTAATCCTTTGGTTTGGATGATGAGGAATTCGATACAGCTGGTGCATGAATATCTAGCAGATGAAGGAGCACTTAGTACTGGGATTGATAGGCTCAAGTACCAAGCACTCCTACTAAATCAAGCAACTGAAGAAAGACTCATCTGCCTTTCCTCAAACTTTAACCATTCATTAATTAAAAAACGAATGATCATGATGACTAAAAGCAAATTTAATCAGAAGACAAAGTTAAGACTTTTAACCTTATTCCCTGTTACCGCTATATCATTTATTGTTATTGCGAGTATCAACGGGCTATTCCCTAATAGCGCTCAAGCCAGTCCAAAGTCAGCTAACGAAATCCGTCAAATAAATGGTTTAGCTGTTGCAAGCGATACCATTAATAGGGTAACAATTAATAAAAAGTCTGATAAAAACTCAACGCTTACCATTAAAGTTCAACCAAATAATCAGAAGGATGATTCCAAAATAATCTACGTGGTTGATGGTGTTCAAGTTGTTAACATCGACAAAATTAATCAGGACTCAATTAAGTCGATTGACGTTTTAAAAAAGGATAACCTGATTATTATTCGAACAAAGGGTGACGAGCCAAAGAAGGATACCATTGTAATTATGAATAAAAAGGGTGATGCTTCATCGAATATCCTTTATTTTATCGATGGAATTGAGAAGAGTGGACAGTTCGATATTAATAGCATTGCTCCCAAAACTGTTGAAAATATAGAGGTGATTAAGGGTGCTCAGATGAAAAAGTATACAAATAAGGAATACGATGGGATTATTATGATTACAACTAAAAAGAAGAAGGACAAGTAACCAACCAATTTCAGTTTACAACTTAACCCTGGGCAACCGGGGTTTTTTATTTTAATTCTGATTATTAATACCGTTTAAATCAACTTTTCGTCAATGCCGTATAATTCGTTTAACATTTTTTAATCCAAGGCCATTTCAAGAACTTAATCGAAATAAATCCTTGTATTTACTTAGATACACATAGGTAATTATAAAAAATATTTTATTGTGCTTTAAAGCATATCGTTGACCTAAAACATAGCATATTTTATCATATTCATTACATATACAATCAGTTATACAGAAATATAAATATATCAATTAATGCTAACCTGTTCAATAACAATAAAAAATAATACTAACTTCGTTTATCTTTGATTTTTTTTTGAAATATTTAAGCATAAATCAAATTTAATGAAAACCCAATCAAAAATAATGATTTTGCTATTCCTGACCTTAGGAACATTTGCAGGAGTATTTATAGGTTATCAGTACATAAAAGACAGGCAAGAAAAGATATTTATTAAAGCCAATGAACAATCAAAAAAATTAGTGATAGATAATATCCTGAAATTTAAAGCCAAAAGCTATTTAGGCCCAGTGAACGATTACTCATGCTGGGATGAGATGACAAGTTATGTTAAGAATCCAACCCATCAATGGGAAGGTGTTAACCTATCAACGCTTGAATCCTTTGGATTCTCCAATACATGGATATTCGATATTAATTTCAATAAAGTCTATACCAATTTCGATTCAACTATTTTTAAAGAAGAGTTACAATTACCAAAAGAAATAATAGCAAGCGCCTTTAAAGAAAAAGGTATTTGTCACTTTTTTCTTAATGAACGAGACACACTAATAGAGATTACTGGCGGCACGATTGTACCTTCGTCAGATATTGATCACAAAACAACTCCTCAAGGATATTTTCTTGCTGCAAAGTACTGGAGTAAGGGATATATAAAAGAGATGGAAAGCGAAATGGATTTCGCTATCAATTTTCGCTTACCAAGCGAAACCCTAGTCGTTATTCAAAATGATGATTCAAAAATCACAGTGACAAAGGTGTTTAAGGATGCCTTTGGCAAAGATATCTTGGTTGTAGATTTTAATAGTAAGAATCAGTTGGCAAATGATTTAGCATCAACGAATAAATTATCGTACGCACTTGTTGTCTTACTAATCTTAACAATAATTATTTTTTTCTTTGCGATTCGAGGTTGGATCACTCACCCGTTAACTCACATCACTAAAAGTCTGAATTGTGAGAATGATACCTATGTTACCGAATTAGAGAGTAAAAAGAATGAGTTTGGTGAAATCTCCAAATTAATCAGAAAATTTTTTGAGCAAAAAATTATGCTTGAAATTGAGATCGCCGAGCGTATTGAGTCACAAAAAACTATTAAAGAGCTATACGAGGATACCGTTAACCTAAACCATGAGCTGCAGGCTAGCGAGGAGGAACTCCGTCAAAATCTCGATATGACGATGGATTTAAATGAGGCTCTATCGAAGCAGCAGAAAGATATTACCGATAGCATTAACTATGCAAGTCGTATTCAAGCAGCACTTTTACCACCCAATGAATCAATCAAACTACTAGAGCGAGACTTTTTTATCCTGTATAAACCTCGTAGTATAGTTAGTGGAGATTTTTACTGGATTAACCAACGTGGGGATAAAGCGATTATTGCTGTTGCAGACTGTACCGGACATGGAGTACCAGGAGGTTTCATGAGTATGCTTGGCATGGCATATCTGGCCGAGATTGTTAATCAGAATTGCAATTGCTCCTCAGGGGAAATACTCGATCAATTAAAGAAAAGAGTTGTTGATTCACTACATCAATATGGCAAAAGCGGTGAATCAAAAGATGGTATGGATATCGCTCTTTGCATTATCGATTTCAAAGAGTTGACTATGCAATTCTCGGGCGCATACAACCAACTTTATATTGTTAGAAAAAACAGTTCAGATGTATTACCATCAAAAGAGTTGTTAGAAATTAAAGGAGATCGAATGCCAATTGGTTATTCGCTCAAGGTAAATAATTTATTTACGACTCACGACTTACCTCTTTTCAAGGATGATA
>JAYTVX010000441.1:0-4771 GCA_043743775.1 Bacteroidales bacterium
AAAGATTTTTATTGTGCCTTTTTGTAATATGCTCACGCATATCACAAAAATACTCTTTTTACCCCGTAGCAGAGCTACGAGGAATTCTTTTGATTAAAAGCCTAAATAATCCTTCAAGGAGTTCACGTATACCTCAAAAGCATGCAGCCCCTTTTTTGAAATTGCGACTGCTGTATGAGGGTAGTTCTTTCTAAACGATTTTTGAATTTCGATATATCCAGCCTCTTCCAATTTCTTCAGCTGAACGCTGATATTTCCAGAAGTTGCCCCAGTTTTTTCCTTTAGCGCGTTGAAATCGAATTCCCCCTCTTTCATCAGAAGTGAAATAATGGCCAGCCGAAGAGGTGAATGCAGTATGGGGTCCAGCTCTCTATACATGACGATTACGATATTTAGCCCTGAGCATATAACCCGGAATAAGGTCAGCAAAGATAATTGCAGCAATATAGATTGCTCCCCAGTAGATAGGTTTTGTAAAAATAGTAACAAAGGCAAGTATATTGCAGATAATTCCTCCAAAAGTTAACCACGAGAATCTTATCAATGCTCCTGAAATTATAGTTGCAATACCAAGTAAAGCAAGTATAAAGAATGGAAGTAAATTACCTGCTATAGCTGGAAATAGAAATGCAAAAGTAAAGATGTTTAATCCTACAAAAATCCAGGTAATAGATAAAACCCTTCCCGTTAAAGGCATTGATGTACTCCCTTTACTTTTTCCATTTTTTTTCCAGAAGTAGAAAAACATAAATATTCCACCGAGAATCATAGTATACCAGGCATAATAGCTCTGCTTTACCCCTGAAAACGCAAGAATGTACTGAAGGGTTGCAGCAAATATTGCTAACCAGCCCCAGAACAGGTAAACAAATCCGTTTTCGTTAAAACGAACCTTTTCGTTTTCGATCATCTCTTGGATAATCTGAAAACTCTCCTCGGCATTCTTTATTTTCTCATCCATAGAATTAAAGATTAATTTATGCAAATATAAAGTAGTTTATATTATAAACCTAATGTTATCATTTTGAATTACGAATAATTTGAATACTTTAGGCTTTTATATTATAGCTAACTGATTATTTGTATTAAGAAAATGAACTCAACCTAAATGTTATTCCCCAACCAACCCACTACTTTGAATTTACAAGTAAAGCCAACCCAAATAATTAATTCCTGATCTCTAATTTTTAACAATAACCCTAATATTATGAAACAGAAATTCTACCTACTTCTTTCTTTACTTTTTTGCTTGCACATAATACCAACCTCTAGTTCAGCTCAAGCACCCGATTGGACAAGGGTACTTCAGACAAACACTGACGGACAGAATACTATTGATCATATTACCGCTGATGCAAATTACATGTATGCAGCAGCAAGTATATATGGATCTATCACGTTCGAGGGAACAACCTATACAAGTATGGGTTTGAAGGATTTGTTAATCATTAAAATGAATAATGCAGGTACAATTGGATGGGTAAAGCAAATTAAAGCAAATACTGGTGGGAAAATCAATGTCTTTGGAATAAAAACAGATGCATCAGGAAATATATTTGTAACGGGGACGTTGAAAGGTACTGCAACTATTGGAAGCACCGCTTTCGATTCGAATACGGCCAATGCATTCTATGCAAAATTCGATTCGGATGGAAATTGCTTATGGGCAACACCCTTCACTACATACGGCGTTGGCCAAAGCAGAATTGCTACAGATGCTTCAGGTAATTCTTATTTAATCAGCTTTAGCACTCGGCTTTTAAAATTTAACAGTACTGGGGTAAAACAATGGGAGCAAGACTTTCCAGAATCCACCTTGCAAGCAATTGCAGTATACGGGTCAAACCTATATTTAGGCGGCAACCTAAAAAAAGGGTTTAATCCAGACAATACCACAGACTTTGGCACTATTACTTTAACCTCCCTAGGCAGCAAAAATACAGGCTTTTTGGTTAAGGCGGATTTGGATGGAGTATACACCAATTCTCTTGTTGTAGGAGGTTCAGATGCTTCAGATGCTGATGGCTCCACAGTAACTGATATTGTTTGCGATAATAGCGGAAATTTAATAATTACGGGCGGTTATAATAAGAATTTAGAGCTCGGAACGGTTACCGTTACAAATCCAAGCAGCTCTCAATATACTTATATCGCAAAATGTAATAACAATTTGGTTTTTACTTGGGCAAAATCAAGTACTGGAATAAGTGGTTATTGGAGTTTTTCACTAACGTTCAGGATTTTTCTCGATAGCTCAAATAATATATACCAATACGGCATGAATGTATATAGCTTTGGTTACGAATCAATTCCTCTTACACTTAGTGGTTCAAATCAATTCCTATTCAAATTTGATCCTGATGGAAATGTAACAAATGGTTATGTACTAAACAACACATCATTCGACAAAACAATTGTAAGTCCAACGGGTAAAATATATTTAGGAAAATACTATAATGCCGATGGCTCATACATTTATGGTAATTTTAATTTAACTCAACTAAATAATGATCTATCCCCAGCATGGGAAAAGATTACTTCAAATTGTTCATCAGGATCAGTAAAGATTAATTATATAAAACATGATGCGGATAGAAATACTTATACCCAAGCAAGAATTATTGGTCATTGCAACTACTTCGGAACTGCTTTTGACACGAATAACTCATTAACAATAATCTCAAAGCACGATATTGATGGAAATCTACTTTGGTTAAATCAAATTAGTGATTTCAGCCCTCAATTGCTTGGCAGTTCATTTATTCTAGATAAGGACAACAATATATTAACTGTAGGTCTTTTTAAAACGAGCCTGACCATTGGAACGACTACCCTTACCACTTCAAACACAGAATATGAAGGTTATGTTGCTAAGTATAACTCATCTGGTGTTTTTCAATGGGCTGCAAAAATGAATTTGGGCGAGAATGTTTCTATAAATATTACTGTTGCATCCGATAATAATGGCAATGTTTTGGTCTCTGGAGTAAAAATGCCAGATAACTATATTGTAAAATTTGATGCCAATGGCAACCAGCTTTGGGCTAAATCTTTTCCAATGGAATCAGATTACTTTTCACAAATTTCTACAGATGCCAATAATAATATCTATTTAACAAGTGAAATTTATGTGAAGTATTCAACTGGTTCTACAACTATTGGAACAATAACGCTCAATCAGTCAAACGAAGATGGGGGTACTACTTTAGTTAAGTTTGATCCTAATGGAGATGCAATTTGGGCAAATACTTATGGAAGAGTAATTGGCGCAACAAGAAATTATGGTTTTCCTTGTGATAGTAAAACTGATGCATTGGGGAATACATATATATGGGGTTGGTGCGAAAACAATGCAACTTTTGGATCAACAACCCTAACAAACCCTTTCACAGCCTTCGAAAGATACTCTTACTATCTGGCAAAAATAAATACTTCTGGAGATGTTGTTTGGGCTAAAGCTGTTTATGAAAATAAGAATGCATTTAACTATGGGGATTTATTGGACTTAGACAAGAATGGTAATATCTATGTTGGAGGTCATTTTATCGATAAAATAAGCATTGAAGGAACAGAGTATATGCCCGAGGGTTACACCGATTTTTTTGCATTAAAGTATGCAAGCAACGGAGATTTCCAATGGATTAAAACGATTCCATCGGATGCGACAAAAAGTGGCTTTATTAATTCATTGAGCGTATTCGATGAAAATATCCTTACAATTGTTGGAAACGCAGGAAAAAATCCAACACTTGGGAGTACTCCTATTAACTTCAAAGGGGGTTCAAATTGTATAATTGCTACATTGGGAAATCTAAAGAATTTAGCCGTATCAACAAATTCACTTACCGTTGCTGCACCGGCTAATAGTACCCAAACATTTGGTATTACCTCCAATATCAGCTGGGCAGTGGCAAGCAATCAAACATGGTTAACAGCAAGCAGTGCAAGTGGTTCTGGAAATTCAACAATAACACTTACTGCAACCCTTAATCCCACAGTAGCTGATCGAACAGCTAACGTAACGGTTTCAGGATCTGGAGTAGCTGACAAAACAATTGTAGTAACCCAAAGCGGAAGCACATCAGGCATTGATGATTTAGGGAATAATCAAAGTGTAACGGTATATCCTAACCCAAGTAATGGAAGGTTCACATTAAAATTAGATAATTTTAACAGCGAAGATGTTAATATAAAAATTACAAATCCCCTTGGAGCTACTATTATTGAAATGAAACAAGACAATCTATCAGCATGCTTTTTAAAAGAAATTGATATAACGAAGATGGCAAAAGGTATTTACTTTATAACCATTCAAACGAACAAAGCGAAAGTAGTTAAATCAATACTATTATCGAACTAGCGTTATTTAATAGCATAATAGCAAAAAGGCTTGCAGATCTGCAAGCCTTTTTCTTTGGAATTATATATCGTACAATTAATTACAATCGGATTATAGTGGTTGTTAAGTATTACACATGCATACTCGGATTACAACTCTATAAAACAAAAAGAAAAATCTTTTAAGTTTTTATGGAAAATGATCTTTAAATGTATCAATAGGTAAAAAGAGCAACATAAACAATTCACAAGTTCTTTGACATGCTAGGCTTTCAACCAATAATATTAAAGATTTTTTAAAACCCAAGCGGTTACATATTCAAAGATATCTCTTGAATTAACACCAATAAAAACCACCGATAAGATCGATGGTTTCTTCAGTGAGCGGGAAACGAGACTTCCCGATACATCGGGACGACCCTCAGCTTGGGAA
>JAYTVX010000442.1:0-10194 GCA_043743775.1 Bacteroidales bacterium
TTCCACAACCAAAAGGTTAAAGGTATTCGTCCCCATATCGATAATGGCAACTCGCATATTATTATTGATTTGAGGGTAAAAGTAGTTAATTTAGTTGACTGTTGACAGTTTTAAGTTGATAGTAAAAAATTCGAATTTTGGTAGTTTTTCTGTCAACTGTCAACTCTGAACTGTCAACTTACTCAATGTTCCATTCAGCATAGAACTGCTCCAGGAATTGTTCCATGAATCGATGCCGTTGGATAGCAAGCTCCTTAGCTGTTTTCGTATTTAATCGATCCTTAAGCAGGAGCAACTTTTCGTAGAAATGGTTGATGGTTGATGTTCTAGTTTTTTTGTACGCCTCAAAGTCTTTGTGTAGGTTGGGCTTAAGGTCAGGATTATGTAAAGGTTGATTCTTGTAGCCTCCATAAGCGAATGTTCTTGCAATGCCTATTGCGCCAATTGCATCCAACCTGTCGGCATCCTGAACAACCATCGACTCTATTGAACTAGGCTTTGTCTCAATCCCTGCACCCTTGAATGATACTTCGTTGATAATGGCTATCACTTTTTCGATAAATTCTTTGGAAGCCCCATTCTCTAAGAGTAGCTTTCGAGCGATAGGTAGATTCTCCTGATTGCTGTTACCCAACTTCCAATCGTCCAGATCATGGAGTAGTGCAGCTGTTTCAACCAAAAGTAGATCGGCACCCTCTTTTCCCCCAATCAGTTTGGCTAGATTTACAACCCGATGAACATGCCACCAGTCGTGCCCCGATGAGTCGTTGCGACAAAGTTCCTTAACTGATTTTGCAATTTGGTTTGTCATTATACTTGTGTTGCTGTGTTGCAGATTAAAGAACCACATTAGACACATTAGTACACAATAGTTAAAACCTATGTGACCTAATGTGCCTATTGTGGTTAATAGAATTAATAATTAGTTCTTATAACGAACCCATTTCCACATCTCTTTCCAAGAGCCTTTTTTACCGTAAAGGAGAATACCTGTACGGTATATTTTTGCTGCAAACCAGGTTACAAGAATGAACGTACCAATAAGAAGGGTTCCGGATAAAGCAAGTTGCCATGCAGGAACTCCAAATGGTATTCGGGCCAACATTACAACAGGTGATGTTAACGGTATCATTGAGAACCAAAAAGCAATTGAGCCGTCAGGAGATTTAATACCACTAAACATTACAAGAATTGCTAATATAAGTGGAAGTGTAACTGGCATTACCAGTTGTTGAGTATCCGCCACATTATCAACAGCAGAACCAACTGCTGCAAATAATGCAGCATAGAGTAAGAATCCAAAAAGGAAATAGAAAATAAAGCTTCCAAGGATAAGGAATACATTTTGACCTCCAAACATTTTTAGAATTTCATTTGAAGAAACAGATTTCTCTGGGGCTTTAATATCACCGGAAATATTCTGCTGCTGTAAACCCTGTGTAACTACTTGCTCTGTTTTGACTTGTTTCTTATCTGCAAAAAAAGTAATGGCAACTGTTCCAATTGTATAGGTTAAAACAATCCATGCTAGAATTTGAACTAAACACACTGCAACAACCCCAAGGATTTTACCCATCATCAGCTGAAAAGGTTTAACAGACGAAATGATTACTTCAACTACCCTGTTGGTTTTCTCCTCAATAACACCCTGCATAACTTGTGTTCCAAAAAGTAATACCATCATGTACATCATCAAACCCATAACATAGGCAATTGCTGCTGTTCCAAAAGTGTTGCTTTCCTTCTCTTCACCTTCTTTGGTAAGTTTTATTGTTCTAACATCAACCTTTGTTTTTATTGATTTTATTATCTCCTCGATGTTATCAATTTTATAGGTTTTGAGCTTTTGAGTTTCAATTTCCTTTTCAATCGAATTGGAAATATGTGAAACTACATCGATAGATGGCTGTTTGTTAGAGTAAAGAATTATACTATCGGGGTTACTAATAGCATTCTTGTTGATATATAGTAATGCATAGTAGCCCGATTCTTCAAAGTTTTTCTTGATATTTTCAGCAGTTTTGTTGCTAAGAAATTCTAGCTTTATATAATCAGTTTCTTTTATCTTACCTTCAAACTGCTTTGAATCATCGATTACGGCAATTTTCGTTAATGAAGTGCTTTCCATTGTAGCAAGAAGGTTTGGAATAACCATCATTGCAGCAAAAAGGATAGGCGTTAAAAGGGTCATAATGATGAAGGATTTCTTCTTCACCCTCGACATAAACTCCCTCTCAATAATCAGTAATATCTTATTCATGGCTAATTTCTTTTAAATTGATTAACGATTAGTTGGCAGTTACCCCGTGAGCACGGTTATAGTCCTGAACAACCTGAATGAAAATATCGTTCATGCTCGGGATGACCTGGCTGAAACCTGTTACTTCAACAGTTGGAAGGATCATATTTAGCAAACGATTGTCCGAAGAGAAGTTGTTAACCTTAATTAGAGCCTTTTTCATACCTGCTTCATCTTTGTCGCTAATTAGGGTGTAGTTCGTGTCAAGGCTCTCTTTTAGTTTTTGAACGTCGCCACGGAACAATAGCTCAAATACATTACTGCCATATTTTTGACGGACCTCATTGATTGGTCCATCCAGAATATTTTTTGATTTATTGATAAGGGTGATATGGTCGCAAAGCTCCTCGACAGAACCCATGTCGTGAGTTGAGAAGATGATGGTTGAACCATTCTCCTTCAACCTGAGAATTTCTTCCTTCAGAATTTTAGTGTTAATTGGGTCGAACCCGCTGAAAGGCTCATCGAATATGAGTAACTTCGGTTGATGGATTACAGTTACAATAAATTGAACCTTTTGTGCCATCCCCTTCGAAAGTTCCTCAACCTTTTTATCCCACCACGACTGAATCTCAAATTTCTCGAACCAGTATTTTAGCTGCTTTGTTGCATCCGAGCGACTCAACCCCTTAAGCTGTGAAAGGTAGAGCGCTTGCTCGCCAACCTTCATCTTCTTGTATAAGCCACGTTCCTCAGGTAGATATCCAATTTGATAAATGTCATCTGCCTTCATTTTTCGACCCGCAAAGGTGACTTCGCCCTTGTCGGGGCCAGTAATCTGGTTGATGATTCTGATTAGCGTTGTTTTTCCAGCACCGTTAGGTCCAAGTAATCCGTAGATACTTTTCTCAGGAACTGCAATGCTAACATCATCGAGTGCAAGGTGATTTGCGTATCGTTTTTCGACGTGTTCAGCGGTTAAAATGTTCATAATGATATAAGGTTAATTGTTTAAAGATTTCTTTTCGAATTTAACTATTTTATTAGTATCAGGTATATGCAAAAAGTTACAAATTTAATTTTTAATTGCAATTTATTTACCGCGGAGGCGCCGAGGGTTATATTCAGAAAATCCTTTGTTTCACTTATTGTTTTTTTTTTCGTGGGTCTTTGTGTTTAAGTTTTATAAAAACAAAAATCCCTGAAATTGACTTCAGGGATAGCTGTTTTATTAAATTGAGAATTATAGTTTTTATGCAATTCTACTCAAAAAATCCTCTCATCTTCTCAAAGAAATTCCGTTCACCACTTTCTGGATTTGGCTCAAAATTTTGCGATTTGGCAAACTTTTCAATGGATGCTTTCTCTTCTTTGGTTAATACCCTTGGCACCCAAACATTGATGGTTACCAATAAATCACCCTTGCCATAGCCGTTTACATCGGGAATACCTTTGCCCTTAAGTCTTAGAACTTTTCCGGGTTGAGTTCCAGGGTCGATTTTGATTTTTACTTTACCGTCAACGGTTGGAATTTCAATAGGAGCACCAAGTGTTGCTTCGGTGAAACTTAGGTAAAGGTTATAGATAATATCGTTGCCATCGCGGATCAGGTCAGGGTTCTTCTCCTCCTCAATCATTACCAGCAAGTCGCCGTTAACGCCACCCCTACGGGCTGCATTGCCACGACCAGTAACGCTCATCTGCATTCCCTCAGCTACACCAGCAGGTATCTTGATTGAGATTACCTCATCGTCGCGAATAACCCCTTCACCGCTACAACTCGTACATTTATTGGTGATGATTTTGCCTTCACCGTTACAAGTGGGGCAGGGGCTAGATGTTTGCATTTGACCAAGCATGGTGTTGGCAATACGAGTAACGTAACCCGAACCACGACAAGAAGTACAAGTACTATAAGCGGAACCTCCAGCCGCCCCTGATCCATGGCATGTTTTACATGAAACGTACTTGTTTACCTTTAGCTTTTTTTCAACTCCATTTGCAACCTCTTGCAGGTTTAGCTTAACCTTTACTCGCAGGTCGGAACCTTTATTTACTCGTTGGGAACTTCTTCCGCCACCAAATCCACCAAATCCACCAAAATGTCCGCCAAAAATGTCACCGAATTGGGAAAAGATATCATCAACTGACATTCCTCCACCGGAGAAACCTCCACCTCCTCTTCCGTTTCCATTCATGCCAGCATGACCGAATTGGTCGTAGCGAGCTCTTTTATTGTCGTCGTTGAGTACTTCGTAAGCTTCAGCCGCTTCCTTAAAATGATCCTCGGATGCTTTGTCGCCTGGATTTTTGTCGGGATGGTATTTGATAGCCATCTTGCGATAAGCCTTTTTTAACTCTTCTTTCGAAGCATCGCGTTGAAGCCCAAGTATCTCGTAATAATCTCTTTTACCCATAATTTATTTTACTATACCTACTCTCCAATAACTACCTTCGAGAATCGAATGACTTTGTCGTTGAGCGTATAACCCTTAAGGATTACATCAACAATCTTTCCTTTTTTCTCCTCCTCTTGAACCGGTACTTTGGTAATGGCTTCGTGAATATCTGTGTTTAACTCTTTTCCAATGGCATCGATTTCAGAAACCCCTTTAGTCTTCAAAAAATCGCTGAATTTGTCAGATATGATATGCAATCCCTGTTTTATTGCACCCATATCGGTGGATATCTCCATACTGTTGATTGCTCTTTCGAAATCATCTACAACAGGTAAAATGGATTGCAAAATATCCTCCGAAGCATATTTTGTGAGGTCCATCTTTTCCCTCAGTGAGCGTTTACGGTAGTTGTCAAACTCAGCAGAGAGGCGAAGATATTTATCTTTCATCTCTTCATATTGGGCTTGAAGCAATTCTACGGGATCAACTTCAACTTTCTCCTCTTCTTTTTTATCGTCAGAATCTTTCTTCTCGTCCGCTACACGGTTATTGAAAACTATAGCGGAATCAACCGCTGTTGGATCTAGAATTTGTTCGTCGGTAACCTCTTCAGGTTTATTCTTCTTTCTGGTCATATGTAAAATCTTTTCTTTTTTCAGTCAAAAGGGTAAACAAATACTTTGCCATTCATCCCCTTCGGTCAAATTGGCATAAAGGTAATAAAAAACCCACCGGTGAAAAGGTGGGTCTTTTTAAAAAAAAACAAACCTAACTATTTTTTCTTTTTAACATCCTTTTTCTCTTTTTTTTTCACCTCTGGTAGAAAGTATCCCTCGCGTGAAAGAAGATGATCGAGATTGGCAATGCCATATACCACAACTGCAGTTAAAATAGCAGAGTGTTCTTGGTATTCGGCTATACTCTTGTTGTAAAGATCTCTTTCGGTATGCCAAATTTCATCATAGCTAAAATTGTAACCCTTTGAATCGTCGGTATTGAATGTCATAGTTGGTACTCCAACAACAGCAAAAGGACTACTATCAGTACCTCCGGCTTTTTTAGGTTTTTCTCTAGGCTCTTTTTTCTTTAGCGTAAAAGGGAAATCGGGATTGATGTTATTCAATGGTTGACAAATTTTCTCGATATCACTCCACATTGCTTCCGAAACGCTAAGTCCATTTGCAACAGTAGGACCTCCATCACGGTTAAACATATTCGATATTTTATCGAGTTTATCCTTGTTTTTTTCTACCCAGCTGGTAGAGCCAAGTAATCCAAATTCCTCCCCAGCCCAAAGGCAAACAAGGATGGTGCGTTTTGGTTTACCTCCTGCTTTCATAATTAAGCGCGCTGCTTCCATTGCAGGAGTTGAGCCCGAACCATCATCAACACCACCGGTTGCAACATCAAATGCATCGAGATGCCCACCCATAATTACATACTCATTTGGGAACTCGGTGCCAGGAATAATGCCAATTACATTATGGTATTTAATTGGACCCAATTTGAAGTGGTTACGAATATCAAACTCAAGTTCAAAACTTTGGCGTTCTTTTGCCATTTGTTCTATGGTTTTATACTGATGCTCATCAAGCTTAATGTCAGGGATTGTTGGTAATGTTTCAAAGGTCATGCTATCGATATTCTTGCGGTCGTATAAAGCGGTAATTGGTAGTGGTGCCGATTGAATAATACCAAGGATTCCAGCTTCAATCATCTGTTTATAGAATAATGCTGGTTCTTCTTTCAGCGGTAGAAGGTCAATTTTTTTACCTCCTGTTTCGCGCAGTTTCCAGTTTAAGGAGTTGATTGAATCGTTTTTCTTTTCGATGATTACGTTTTCGGCAATTATTTTTACGCGATCATTGTCTGCTTTTTTTGATATATCGATGGGCCAACCTGTGCTAGTTCCTGATATTAGTACCCATGCACCTTTAAGGCGCCCTTTCATACGATTAAATTCGCCCTGGGATTTTGGTTCAATCAGAACATGACCTTTCTGAACGCCCTTTGTTCCTGAAGTATAGGATGGAGTTGCGAAGTGAAGAGTCATACCATTGTCGCTAAGCATTCGGCCAAACCAAGGTCCACGGTTAAATCCAACTGGAAGAGTTCCCGCTTCATCCATTTCAACCTGCATGCCCCACTCCTTGAACTTGCTTGCAACCCACGCTGCTGCATTTTCGTAAGCATCTGAGCCAATTGGTCTGCCTCCAAATCGGTTGCAAAGAATATCGAGGTGCTTCATCGTTTGGTTATCGGTTTTTCCGATTTCAATAATTTTTTGAACTACAGGATCTGTTTGTGTATAAGCAACAGATGTGATAATCATCTGAAGTGAAATTGTAAATATTATAAGCAGATGTTTCATATTGGTTAGTTTATGGGTAATAGTTTTAGAAATAAGTTGAACGTTGATTTAGAGTTCGATTTCTAAAAATGGTTTAAGATGAAAGGTGAATTTAATTGGTTGTCCCTGCTTATGAGCGATATTAACTACATGAGTCATATAGAATACAAAGTTGAACACACTGAATGAACTAGTGTGTAATTTGTGATTATTGAAATTTGTCTTTTGTCTTATTTTCTGTCAACCGACAACTGAATACTGTCAACTAGATTTAACCTATTCTTCTGATATCAGCACCAATGGCATTTAATCGCTGATCGATATTTTCGTAACCGCGATCAATTTGCTCGATATTGTGGATTGTGCTTTTACCATCTGCCGAAAGGGCAGCAATAAGGAGGGCAACCCCAGCACGAATATCTGGTGAGGTCATGGTTGTAGGACGTAGCTGTAACTTGTGATCATGGCCAATTACCGTTGCTCGGTGGGGATCGCAGAGGATAATCTGAGCGCCCATGTCTATCAGCTTATCGACGAAGAATAGACGGCTTTCAAACATTTTCTGGTGAATTAGCACTGAGCCTTTGGCTTGTGTTGCAACAACAAGAAAAACGCTGAGTAGGTCAGGTGTAAGACCAGGCCAAGTAGCATCGGCAATGGTCAAAATTGAACCATCGATGAAGGTATCGATTTCATAATTGCTCTGTTCGGGGATATGGATATCATCTCCTATTCTTTCCATCTTGATTCCAAGACGACTAAATGAATCGGGGATTATGCCAAGTTCATCGTAAGCTACATTTTTTATTGTAATATCGCTATGGGTCATTGCCGCCAATCCGATGAATGAACCGATCTCAATCATATCGGGAAGGATGGTGTGGACGCAACCCTTTAGGCTTTCAACCCCGTCAATGATTAATAGGTTTGAACCGATACCCGATATCTTTGCACCCATTTGTACCAGCATCTTGCTAAGTTGCTGTACGTAAGGCTCACAGGCTGCGTTAAATATTGTAGTTTTGCCGGGTGTAAGCACCGCTGCCATCAGAATATTGGCAGTACCTGTAACCGATGCTTCGTCAAGAAGCATATAGGCTCCCTTTAGGTTTTTTCCCTCAACCTTAAAGAAGTTCTCCTTGGTATCGAAGTTGAAGTTCGCCCCAAGTTTTTCGAATCCGATAAAGTGGGTATCTAAACGTCGACGACCAATCTTATCGCCACCTGGTTTTGGGATATAGGCTATACCAAAACGAGCAAGAAGAGGACCAACCACCATGATGGAACCCCTTAGGCTTGCTGCCTTGTTCTTGAAATCATCGGTGGTGAGATATTCGACGTTAACGTTTTTGGCTTTGAAGGTGCAAACCGATGGTTCAGTATGCTCCGTCTCAACGCCCATGCATTCTAGTAGTTCGATGAGTTTAACCACATCCCTAATGTTCGGGATGTTTTTTATTGTAACCTTTTCGGGGGTCAAAAGTGTGGCACAGATAATCTGTAACGCCTCATTTTTGGCACCCTGAGGGTGAAGATCACCCTTCAGCTGCCTCCCGCCATATACTTCGAATGTGGCCATAGTCGCTTGGTTTTAGGATATTTTCTTGCGTGGAATGAATTTGCGTTTGCTCTTGAATGCTTCGCGGCTATCGCTCAATTTTGTGCCTGGAGCCATGAAAAGTTTACCTTTTGAAAGTATTTTCATATCCCTAAGAACATCTTCGTCTGTAACTGAATCATTGTTCCACATCAGGTACGCCTTTTTCATATGGTTGGCAATGAGCTGAGTAAGCGCCTCCTTCTGTTGCCCAACCTCCATCTCAATAGCCTTTTGGATCATCATCTCAATCGATCTGCCGTAGTGCTTGTAGGTGATTGGTTTGGTTGGATAGGGGACTGTCTTTGGTTTCTCCTCATATGATTCCTGGCTGGGAATTGGGTATGGTGAATCGATATCCAACTTAAAGTCGGACATGATGAAAATATGATCCCATAGCTTATGCTTAAAATCGTTGATGTCCCGAAGGTGCGGATTCATGTTGCCCATAATTCCGATAAGCACTTTAGCCAATCGGTTGCGCTCATCCCTGTCCTCAACTGTTGATAGATGGTCAACCATCTGCTGGATATTCCTGCCGTACTCGGGGAGATTTAATTTTTTTCTACTGGTATTGTAATCCATGGTCTAGATTTGTTTGCTATCAAATATAAGTAAACGATTGCTTTTAAAGGTAAGAATAAGTACTTTTTAATTCTCCGAAAGGTGGTAATACCGATAAGTAATTTTTATAGTCCAAAATGCGGACTAAGAAAATTGTCAATCGGCATTAACCATTGTAAAATATAAAATAGTCCGAAGGACATTTTATATTAACAATTGGTATAATTTTTTAGCTACTCTCAATAGCACAAGTCAACCGTTTCTCTTCTGGTGCAAAACTAGCTGATTGTACGGTAAAAACAAAATAAGATTTCAGATACTAGATTTTATCTAAATTCTAGGGAGTACTTCGGAAGTACCCCTCCCCACTTCGAAGATAGGCTTGCTTGTCGTTTCGATGGACTTGCCTGTCGTTTTGATAGGATTGCTTGTCATTTCGATGGACTATCTTATCTAAAAACATGCAATGGTATATCAATTCAATAGGCTTTCTAACCCAAAATATATGATGGCTTGTTCTTTAAACTTGTACAGACGATGAGATCGCTCATCTTTTCTTTAAGCGGTCATGAGCAAAAATCATCCAACCACCTTTAACCTTGCAAATTTCAGCAGCAGCTGTTTCTGTCCTGCTGATTGAAAGAAAACAGTAGCCTTTCGATTTTGCCCATCGCCCTCAATATTTATTACTTTCCCAGTGCCAAAGCGTTCATGGGTTACCTGCATCCCTGTAACGATAGTTGCTGGATCGCTGACTTCACCGAATTCGGCAGTAGGGGAACTCGTAGCTGGGGTTCGGTTGTAAAGGCCTCCATTGCCCTGACTAGATGATTCTGATTTCGATAGCGAGGTTAGATTTTTTCCAAACAGAGATTTGGCAACAAATCGAGGGGTAGATGCTGGGGTTGATTCAACCTCTTTGGTGGATGCATTGATATCCTCAGATATTTCGACCCATTCAGGATCAATTTCGCCGATAAATCGACTTGGAACGCAATGCGATAGGGTGCCCCATTTGTATCGGGATTGAGCGTATGATATGGTA
>JAYTVX010000443.1:0-3437 GCA_043743775.1 Bacteroidales bacterium
AAACTTATAAAATACGTTTGCATTATTGCTTTTGCAATTATTTCATTTTCGGCAACTGCACAGCTGAATAAAGCTTACTTCTACTACCAGGGACAAAGATTAATTACCCAAGATAAGTATACCGAAGCCATTGGCTATTTAAATATCCTCATTGATGTAGATTCAACCCTCGCTGAAGGGTGGTTTCTCAGAGGGGTTGCAAAGTACTACCTTAACGATCTACAAGGTTCAAAAAAGGATTTAAGCAAATCGATATCAAAAAACCCTCTTTTTACGATTGCCTATCACTACAGAGCAATTGTAAACAATCGATTAGGGAAATATAACGAAGCGTTTAAAGATTTAGAGTTCGCGTTGGAACTACGACCAGAAGATTCGGAAATCCTATTTACCCGTGGAGGAACTTATATCCAAACAAAGCAGTACAGTAAAGCCATTCAGGATTACAATAGAGTAATCCGTTCTACACCCAACAATATTGATTCATGGATTAATAGGGGTATTGCCAAATTAAGTTCAAAAGATACCCTTGGTGCTTTAGATGATTTCAGCCAAGCGATAAAGTTAAATCCTTTTTATTCGGAATCTTACTCTAAACGCAGCAGACTTTATCTTGAAAAGAAAGAGTTTGATATTGCTCTTTCGGATATTAGCCAAGCAATATATTTAGACTCTACCTCTACGATGAACTATTTCATTCGAGGGTTAATTTATAACTCGATGAGTAACTACAACGCTGCGCTCAAAGATTTCAACAAGGTCCTTTCTATCGATCCTAATAACTCTTTATCGCTTTACAATAGAGCGCTAATTAAGACACAAACAGGGGCGTTAAACTCGGCCCTTGAGGATTATGATATACTTACTAAGCTAAATCCCAATAATGTCCTCGTATTCTACAATCGAGCATCGGTGAATTACGATTTAGGAAAATATCAAAATGCAATAACCGATTACTCTACCGCAATAGTTCTTTTCCCCGATTTTGCTAATGCTTACTTTAATCGTTCAATTGCAAAATCAAGAATCGGAAATAGTGCAGGTGCTGAAGAGGATTACCGGATTGCTAATGATAAAGTCCGAAAATATAAAGCCTCTTCGCAAGATGCTTACCTTGCAATGGCCGATACAAGTAAGAAATTCAACAACCTACTTGAGTTTGATACAGACTTTGACAATGGGCTCTCAGCAATCAACCTTAAGAATGATATCAATCTGCCTACAGGATTCTTGCCATTCATCAAGCTTCAGCTGATCGACGAAAAGACAAAAACATCATTCAGAGATTATAAAAAACCATATATCGATGAGCTAAATAAGAACGTTGAAACGGGCTATCAATATACCTATGCTCAACCTACTACATCAACACAACAATCGAAGTATAATAATGATAGTAATGTTGTTTCGAAAAGTATTCTTCACTTCATTAAAGGGATTCAACTATCTACCTTAAATAAGTTCAATCTGGCGGTAAATGAATATGAAAAAGCTCAGAAATACGAACCTAGGAATCAAATTATCGCCCTCAATTTAACAACCGAAAAGGTTGAAATGGCAAGGTTTGTTGAGCAATTTAATAACGATGCAAATGCCGTTTCCTTTAAAATGGAAAATATTGGAAACGTAAATAATGATCAAGGGAAATCTACTAATTACACTTATAGCGAAGCGATTGATAAGCTCAAAGATATTGAAATTGATCTCCCTGATTTGGCTGTTATACCCTATAACATTGGGAATACCTATATACTTACCGAAGAGCTTGAATTAGCTGTAAATGAATATAGCAAAGCCATTAGGATCGAACCACGTTTCTCAGAAGCATGGTTTAACCGCGGTTTAGTAAAACTCATTAAGGGCGATAAACAGAATGGTTGTATTGATATCAGTAAAGCAGGAGAGCTTGGATTAAACCAAGCATACTCATTAATACAGAAGTTTTGTAAGTAGAATGCCAATCTCGCTCATTGTTCCTAACTTCTTGTTTCTAATTTCAGGGTTCTAGGTTCTTTTGGCTTCAGGCTTCTGACTTCCAACTCCTATATCTTCTTTCCTATCCAGTGATTTGATCGAAGGTAAATGGAAGAGGTTAATCCTAGTAGGGCGCCATAGAGAATCTCTACAATCCAAACAATTGTTAATGATTGCTTTAAGAGAATGGCAAAAATAAAAGTTGAGAATAGATAAATGGAAAGAATTCCAATCTCTAGAAGTAATGATATGTTAGTTTTCCCAGTACCTGAAACCCCGTTTAGCATTACCAAACCTATTGCCAGTAAAATCGATGCAATGGTTATTATATGCATAATTGGTAATGCCATTGCAATAATGGTTGGCTCAGTGGTATAAATCTGAATTATCAATCGTGGAAACATACTACAAGTCAATGATAGTATTGTTGAAAATCCTGCGGCTACCATTGCAATGCGCCAAGTCAACGATAAGACCTCTCTCGAACGTCCCTGCCCAATGATGTAACTTACCAGTGAATTTGCAGCTGTTGAGAAACCCATAATAGGAATTAAAAGAACTACATAAATACTTCTTATGATATTGGAAACAGCCAAATCAACCTCTCCCATTTTCTCAATAATCAAGAAAAAGATAAACCAGATTGAGAATGATAAGAAATTTTGAAGCATCAACGGAATGGATACTTTAAAAAGTCTTGACATCAGCTCTGGGTCATACTTAGTAAATTTGAAAACATGGAACTCCTTGATATTTTTATTCAGCAATGAATAAACGATAAACGCACCTGCACCTGAAAACTCTGCAATTACCGAAGCAAGACCGGCTCCACCAACACCCATCTTTGGAAAACCAAAATGCCCGAAGACTAAAGAATATCCAAAGAAAACATTGACAATAACCATTGTCAATGTAGTATAGGTAATAACCTTTGTCTTGCCAATACCTACATAGAATGCCCGATATGAATAATAGGTGAAAGCGAAGAACAATCCCCAAATCCGATACCGTAAGAATTCACAACTAGCATTGAAAACATTCTCCGATTCAACAATATGATAAAGAATTGTTTTACCGAAGAGTTGGAAAAAAATAATCAATAGTACTGCAAGAAGAAACAAAAAGTACTGAGTGTGCTCAATGATGACACCGATTTCCTTTTTCGCCCCTTCTCCGTACCGCCGAGCAACCATGATTTGTGCACCCAGTCCTGCTCCCCAGCCAAGCATAATAATTGAGAGGTAAAAAATACCTCCAAGGGCTCCGCCTCCAAGGGCTACATCACCCAATCGACCTAGAAACGCAGTATCGGTAACATTAATTACATTTTGCACAACGCTTCCAATCATTATTGGAAATGCAATATCCCAAACACGACGATATGAAATGGTTGTTTTCAGGTACAAATTGGATTAAATGAGCGATAAATGTAAAACTTTTATAAAACTAAACACAGAGGCACA
>JAYTVX010000444.1:0-5583 GCA_043743775.1 Bacteroidales bacterium
CCCGCAGTGGAGGCAAAGTTTACTCCAACCCCTACAATAAAATAGCGGCTATAACCGAATGTTCCTTTCTCAAACTCATCGTTACTGCGAGTTGTTGGAAACTTAACAGCTGTATTCAAGAAGTTGTGGATATGAAAGGTGCAATATAGCTTTTTCTTGAAAAGATCATTAACTCTAACATTCAAATTCGCTAAAATGTAAGCCGGTGAACGCTCTCCAATTCTACCACCATCAGCAATAAGCTGAATTGGTGTACGAGTATCACCTGGCCCAGTAATTTCAGCTGGACGCCAGTATGTTTCCATTGAGCCAACGTAATAACCCGAGAGAGCAATCGTAGAATTTTTATAGAATTTATACGATAGAGTAGAGTATGCAAGAATCTTTGGAGCATATTCAAGAGCGATATGCGTGTACCCGTTCTGCAAATTTTTTGAGTGCTGATAAACAAAACTGAAAGAAGCATTTATCTTTTGAGCAACCTTCCAATCGGTACTAAATTCAGCACCTTGAGTTTTGAGTTTTCCTGAATTAGTGTTATAAAGCTTCATAACCCCATTATCCAGTTGATTGGTTCTGGATATGAGATTAACAACATTATTATAGAATATACTAAAGTTGATAATACCCTGCTCAGTAACCCTTCCTATATAATTCAGCTCAATCGTCTGCATATCTGATGGTTTAAGCTGGTCTCTATCAGGATTCCTTACAATATCCATATTCTCCCCCATCGATGCCTGTTTAATCGCTTTACCATACATTAATTTTAAATGTTGGTTATCGGTTATGTGGTATAAAAGTGCAGCACGTGGTATTAAGTATGGTTTGCCGTATTTGTAGGTTCCGTTCCTAGCTAAGTAATCATACGAACCAAGGGGATCAAAACGAACAGCATAATTTATTGTATAGGATGGCGTTTGCTCAATACGTAATCCTCCAAGAATTGTAAATTTTGGGGTAACAAAATAGCTAGCTTGTGTGTATGCAGCCCAAGTATATTTCCTATTATCCCGTGATAGACCTGCATCAAGATTTATATAATTGTCGCTAAGGTTCGGGGCATCAACTACAAGTTTATCGCGAAATACCATCTGATAGTAGGTGCCAAACGATAGATCCAACCTTTTGAAGGGTTTTATATTGATATTAAGCTCTGCATCTGCAGCATCAGAATAGATATCGTTAAAAGTATAAGCAGTAGTATCGGAGTTGTGCTTATAACCTAATCGATTTCTAAATGAATAATAACCAACATCAAGATTAACTATTAATTTATTTGATAAAACCTTACTATAGCCAACCAAGGCATCGGATGATTGTATTTCGGCTAAATGACCATCGTCATAGCCCGGATAATAGTCAATTACTCCTCTTCGGGTATTTGTTTGAGATAAGTTGAAATGAAAATCGCCCGTTTTTAAAGAAAAATCGAAATACTTGCGGCTATCGGTAAGTTGTCCTTTTGAAGTAATATTCTGAGGTAATCCCCACGAGTTATCAATATTATCAGTCATCTCGGAATATGACCTATTAATTCCATTCGAGCCATATATCGCTGCATTGAAAGTGTAGAAAATACTATTATTTCCACCATTGATGCGGGCAAACGTACGATAATTGCCATTATCACCAACACTCGCCTTTACTCCCCCACCTGTATTCTGATCAGTAACAATATTTATTGCACCCAAAAAAGCAGAATTTCCATAAACTACCGACATAGGACCCCGAATAATCTCGATTCGGTCAATAGCCTCGACAGGAACATTAATTTTGGTAAGGGGAAATGAGTTGTACCAATCCTCTTTTTGATTTACACCATTGACTAAAATAACCATGGTATTAAATGAACCTGTTGAGAAAAAACCACGAACACCAAAATTATCGGTACCAAACCAGAGGTAATCATTAATCATGTACATCCCAGGAACATTACTTAGTATTTCCTCAAGGGATTGCCAACCCTGTTCCTGTATTGTTTGACGCGAGATAATCACGATACTTGAGGGTATATCCGTAACCGATTCCACTGATTTTGTGGCCGATGAAATTTGAAGATTCATGAGCTGATCCAATGAAAGGTCGTAAAGGTTTAACGAATCAAGTTTCTGAGCATATCCATGAGGTAAAACCATCATGAATACTAGGCACATTAAAATTATTACCTTTCGCATATAATTAAGTATCTCGTTTTCTAAAAACGCTTCTATTAAAGACTCAATGATTAAAAAAATCCAAAGTTTGATCGATAAATAATTCCCCGTGTTGTTTCTGTAAATATACAAGACAATTAATACCAACAAGGAATTATTTAAGTACTTTCTACTAAAATAATTCTAAATTATTCAAATCAATATTATTTGATATATTTAGGGTAAACAATAAATCATTTAATTGGTTTATAATATTGAGTTAAAACGAATTAGTTATTAACCTATTTTTTATTTATTGATGATTACAAAGTTGTTTTAAAGAAATTTACTATAGTTTTTCATTTTAAGGTTAACTTCTCGTAAATGACAAAAAGCTTAAATACTCTCTTTCGGCTTGGATTCATAGCTATAATATCCATTTTTTTGAGCAATCCTTTTCCCGTCCTTGCTCAGGGTGTATCTAATGAGATGATTAAAGCTGCCTACACCTACCAATTTGCTCAGAATATTGTATGGCCTAACGAACAAGCGTTAGATACTTTTCGTATTATCGTTTACAGCGATAATCAGAAATTATTAAATGAATTCAAAGAGATCTCAAAGGTAAAACGGCTAAAGAATAAACCAATCGCTATATATCAAGTCTCTCAGAGAACAAGGATTTCAACCAATAAAACTAATATCCTTTATATCGATAAAAAGTTTAATGAATCGTTATCTGATATTCTACAGGATGCCTTACATAAACCCATTCTTTTAATAACAGAGGAGAGTGATCTCAAAGAATTTATCATGATCAATTTTATATATCAAGACAATGAGAAGAGCAAGATTAACTTTGAGGTAAACAAAAATACCATTGAACAGAATCATAATTTAGCGATTCTTCCAAAATTACTTTTGCTTGGAGGTTCACGTGTAGATGTTGAAAATCTTTACCAGGAACAGGAGGAAAAACTTAAAGATGAACAGGAGAAAGTTGAGAGGTATAAAGTTGAGATTGAAAAGCAAAAGGTCATTGTAAATAACCAGAATCAAGAAATAGAAAGACAAAAATCGGATATTCAATCTCAAAATAAAGAAATCCATAATCAGCAAATCCAAATTGAACTTCAAAAAAGCAATCTTGATGTGCTATTTAATGAGATAAATAGACAGCAGCAGGAGGTTAAGGATAATCAATTTGTCCTTCAAAAAAATCAGAATGAGATTGAAAAGCAACAAAAAACCATTGAAACTCAAGCCCAAGAGGTGAACCAGCGTAATCAAGTTCTTGAACACCAGAAGTTAGAGATTAAAAATCAACAAGCAGAGATCAAGTTCCAAGGCGATTCATTATCAGTTCAGGAGAAAAAAATTCAAACGCAAAATAAACTTTTAACGCTTTCCATTTCATCAATAATTCTTGCTATTTGCTTGATATTCTTAATTCTAGTAGGATATCGGAATAAGCAAAAAGCGAATAGAATTCTTCAGGAGAAAAATACCGCTATTGAGCAGCAGGAACAGGAAATACAAGCACAGGCAGAGCAGATAGAAGAAACAAACAAAGAACTAGAGCTACAGAATTTGCGACTGGAAGAGACTGTAAGAATTAGAACCGAGGAGTTTCGGATTGCAAAGGAAAGAGCAGAAGAGGCCGATAAACTTAAATCAGCCTTTCTAGCAAATATGTCACATGAGATTAGAACACCTTTAAACGCGATCGTTGGTTTCTCCGAGTTGCTTTCCGCTTATACTGATATCAATGATGAAATTAAGAGTTACTTTGATATTATTCGGCAAAGTTCCAATGACCTTTTAGGGCTGATTAACGATATTATTGATATCGCAAAAATTGAATCGGGTCAACTTCAGTTTAGTATTGCTGATTGCAACTTGCAGTTAGAGTTGGAACTATTAAATAGCTTCTACACTAAGCAAATCATATTAGAAAACAAGCAGGATAATATCAATCTTATATTTTCACCTGACGCGAATTATCCGAATCCTGTGGTAAAGGTTGACCCCAATCGGTTAAAACAGGTATTAAATAATCTACTAAGCAATGCTTTAAAATTTACCGATTCCGGTAAAATAGAGTTTGGGTATTTGGTTCACGAACACGAAATCGAATTTTTTGTGATTGATACAGGAATTGGGATACCTCCAGAGTTCCATAATCTTTTATTCCAGCGTTTTAGAAAAATAGATCAGGGCGTTCAACGTTTATATGCTGGTACTGGTCTTGGTTTAGTTATTTCTAGGAATCTTGTTGAAATGCATGGGGGTAGGATATGGTTTGAATCAGCCCCACAACTCGGTACAAAATTCTTTTTTACAATTCCTCTTGTCCAAGGAAAACTTGAGAAAGTGGATATAGCACAATTAGTTACTAAAAGTGCGTATTATGATAACAAAACAGTATTAATATGTGAGGATGATAAAAAATCGAGGGAGCTCCTTCGGTTGATCCTTTCAAAGTTGAACTTTACTATAATTTCGGCCTGTGATGGTGTTGAGGCAGTCGAAATGTTTAGAAAGAATCCCGATATCGATTTGGTACTACTCGATATACAAATGCCACGTCTTAACGGATATCAAACTTTAGCCGAGATAAGAAAACTATCCATTAAAAAAATACCAATTATTGCTCAAACCGCTTTTGCTATGACCCATGAGATTAAAAAAATTATGGATTCAGGATTTGATGATTACATATCAAAACCTATCCTTCTGGAAAATTTGGAGAGTGTACTCTCCAAAAGAATGTAATTTATAAAAGATTGAAGTTGAGAATCAAGAATAAGTTGATCCGATTTACTTATCGGATCTTGGATGAAATCTGAGAATCGTATCCCTTAAAAATTCCTTATCGAGATGGGTGTAAATCTCAGTTGTCTGAATTGATTCATGCCCAAGCATCTCCTGAACAGCCCGCAAATCGGCACCACCCTCCACTAAATGAGTAGCAAATGAATGTCGGAATGTATGTGGGCTAATACTCTTCTTAATGTTGGCCAATTTTGCATGCTTTTTGATAATAGTAAAAACCATTTCACGGGTCAGCTTACTTCCTCTGCGATTGAGAAAAATAATATTTTCAGAATCTCTTTTGATTTGAGAAGTAACACTATTCCGATAACCGATATATAGGTTTATCTCCTTTATTGCCTTTTCACCAATTGGTACAAGTCGCTCCTTATTCCCCTTCCCCACTACCTTTATAAAACCTTGCTCAAAGAAAAGATCCGTTAACTTAAGATTTACCAATTCCGATACCCGTAATCCGCAGCTATAGAGGGTTTCAACCATCGTTTTGTTTCTCTGTCCTTCGGGTTTGCTTAAGTCAAACGATGCTTCGATATCATCAATCTCTTTAATGGTGAGTACCTCAGGCAGTTTCCGTCCAATCTTTGGTCCCTCGATAAGCCCTGTTGGATCGATA
>JAYTVX010000445.1:0-5020 GCA_043743775.1 Bacteroidales bacterium
ATCCTGATCACGATTAAGCACCGCTATAAAGATTGATTTTTCATCAGGACTCCAGGCAATATTTGTCAGGTATTGCTCCTTAGGTTCACCTGTTTTAATGAAAATTGTTTCTCCTGTTTGGATATTGTAAACCCCAAGGGTAACCTCATGACTCTTCATCCCGGCCATAGGGTATTTCACGTTTTTAACAGTTGCAATCCGAGTCGTGATATCTACCAATGGGTAATTAGTTACCATAGTTTCATCCATCCTATAAAATGCGAGGTAATTGGATTTAGGTGACCAAAAAGTACCTCCCTTAATACCAAACTCATTACGATGAACCGACTGACCGTTTACTATTCTAGGATTTGAATCGTTGGTTACCTGAACCAATCTTTCGTTTGAATGAGCAATAAATAGATTATTATCAATGGTATAAGCAATTTTGTTGTTATCTGGGCTATCATCCTTACCCTCTGCATTCTTGTCAAATACTATTGTCGAAGATATATTCTTTGTTTTGATATCATAAATAACAAAGTTTGATTCAGTCGTAAAACGAATTAGGTTATTAGATACCCATGCAATGCTGGGAAAATCTTTAGCCATTGGAATCCCATTTGCCGTTAATCCTTTATTCAGATCAGCAAGGGTGAGTACAATATTTTCTTTCTGTGTTTTTATATCAACCTCAATTAGGCTATTATCTTTTAAAAAGGAATAAGTAGCTGCATCAGGTCTCCATAAAAGATTTCGAAGAGAAGTCGCTTTAAACTCCTTCTTTTGGCCAAGTACTGCTTGGTTAAGGGTTAACTCCTTATTCTGAGAAAAAGTTAAGGAAATTGAAAATGCAAGAAACAGAGATAATACTATTCTTTTCATCCGCAGAGAATATTTAAATTATTAATTACAAACAAGTTACAATCCAACTTTAAACAATCATTCTCGATCAGATAGAACACCCATATTTTGTTCATACGTGTTTGAGTAAAATGTTACTTGGGTGTTTCATAATGATCTTTTTGCTTAATACGTGAGATTTTATAATTCTGTAAAGGTATTTCAAATGGGTTAGACTTAGAAATTTGAAAAGGTTTCATTGTTAAGTTGATAAAAATGAGAATAAACTACCTCGCAGTAGAACTGTCGAAGTAGTTTATGAAAATATTTATCATGCAGCAAAGCCTGAGTGGAACAAAATTTACGAGCTAGGCGAAGCCAATATTACCCCAAAGATCCCTCGACTAAGCTCGGGATCAGTGAGACGTTAATTTTCTTGCACAAAATTAACGTCTGGCTGATTTAAATAGTTTCATGACAACTTGAGTAAAATTCAACCACTATTTTACGATAACCTTTAAATCCTTTGATTTTTCAAGTTTTTTTTCTTACTTGCATCAACCAAATGTAAACGTATAAGTAGATGTCTTCAAACTTAATATTTAAGGGCTTTTTTAGGTTTGTCTTATTTTTTGTTATAGCATTGCTCCTGCTCAATGGTTGTGGAAGTGGAGGTAACAAAGAACAATCTTCAGAATCAAGGGATACCCTTTTACCCGACACTCTGTCAATGCTCGTAAAATTCGAAAACTCACTTTTTCCTTTACCCTCCCCTTACCAAGCGGCAACGTTAATTAAAAAGAAAAACATTCCTTTCGATGAAAACATCGCAAGCCCTTTAGATAATTATCAACATTGCAACACCGCATTTAAAAAAGCATTAAACCTTGGTATTTATGGAACTGATCTTAGCTACCTAAATATCTATGATCGCACACCAGAATCAATCAGCTACTTAAGCGTTATCAAGAATCTTAGCGACCAGCTGGGTATCTCTGCATCGTTCGACCAAACTTTTTTCTCCTCTGTTGAAAAGAATATCAACAATAAGGATTCCATCCTAGTAATTCTATCTAAAACCTATCGTAATACCGATTCATATCTCAGACAAAATGATCGAAAAAACATGGGAGCTCTTATTCTTGCAGGAGGATGGGTGGAAAGTTTGTATATCTTAACTAAGATCGGAAAGGTTAACAACGATCGTGAAATTATTAATCGAATTGGAGAGCAAAAACATCCATTAGACAACCTAATCGAGATATTAACACCATACTACTACAAATCACAAGAATTCTCAACCTTAATCGATGGTTTAATTGATTTAGCTTACGAATTCGATGGAGTTATTTTCTCATACTCCTACAAGGAACCTAAAATTGATGTTGATAAAAAAATATTGTTTATTAACAGCGAATCGAGGGTAGTAATGTCCGAGTATCATCTCGAAGCGGTTAGTAAAAAGATAGAGGCTATCCGCAATCTAATTATTGGTTAAACAGCCGAAACCTGCCAAAACCTATGAAGACGAAATTAAATATTTGCTTTATAATACTTACCTTTTTACTTTCATTCACTGCAAAGTCTGCTTTCTCGCAGGTTGAACAACTACAAAATATCTGTTCGTTGTATTTCTCACCTGAATATGTATCGGATGGGCAAGAATATTTTGCTTCGCTAAAACCCGATCAGAAAGTTGAATTCAGAACTACCTTTTATGGTGATAACACTTACCGAATTGTTGCTTGCACAAACCTTAAGAAAGGAGATTTAGTTTTCACTGTTTTCGATACAGAGAAAAACCTACTTTTCTCAAATGTAAACTATAACTATTCGCAATACTGGGACTTCAAGTTCGCATCAACAATAACCTGTATAATTCAAGTTGATATAAAGAATATAAAATTTACACCGGGTTTTGTAATGCTTATGATAGGCTACAAGCCCTAAAAATCCATTATTGGATAATTAACCTCAAACTATTTGATGCATGAGTGAGTCGATACTAAAAGCACTAATGCAATTATTTGCGATTATTGCCCACCCCGAGGACGAAGAAGAGTTTGAAGGGGAAAGCGATCGACGTTCAGTTGTAGAAAGTTTTCTTAAAAATCAGCTTAACCAAGAGCTGGTAAGGGAGTACCTTAAGGTTTTTGATTACTACTACAATCTTCATCAGGAAAAGCAAAGCGAAAAAAGTAAAACAAAAAAAAGAACCTCATCCAGTTCTGTTCGCGTACTTAAAATTTGTGCTCAAATAAACGAGGAGCTAACACAGCAGCAGAAAATAGTTGTTCTATTCAGGCTCCTTGAGTTTGTCAAATCCTCCGATGGAGATGTTACCGAGCAGGAAATGGCCTTTATTTCAACTGTATCTGAAACCTTTCACGTATCCGAAGACGAATTCTCTTTAATCTGTGATTATAGTCTTTCCCCTTTCGATAAAATCATGCTAAACGATAACATTTTAGTTATCAATAACGCACATGAGTACATTATAAAAGGGATACGCCATATCTACTCAGAATCGTTTCAGGGTGAGCTGAAGGTCATCAACATTAAATCGGCTAACATTCTATTCCTACGATATCTTGGCGATCATGAAATGTATCTTAATGGCCACTTGTTGCAGAAGGATAAAATTTACGTTCTAAACACAGGTTCATCCATCCGAAATACTAAAATCAAGCCGATCTACTACAGCAATATTGTAAATAGGTTTGCCTTTGATCGGATTAAAGAAAAGATACTTTTTGAGGTTAAAAATGTTGAGTTCAAGTTTAAAGGAGGAAAAATTGGACTTCACAATATAAATTTCACCCAAGAATCGGGGCAACTGGTGGGTATTATGGGTGCATCGGGTGCTGGAAAATCGACACTTCTCAATGTACTTAACGGTACCGAAAAACCATCCGTTGGAAACGTCCAAATCAACGGGTTTGATATTCATAACCAGAAAGATATTGTTGAAGGGTTGATTGGTTTTGTCTCCCAAGATGATCTATTGATCGAAGAGCTCACTGTTTTTCAGAACCTTTACTACAACGCAAAACTCTGCTTCGATAACTATACTGAACCTCAAATTGTTGATGTAGTTAACAGGATGTTACTGAGCCTTGGTCTGCTTGAGATTAAGGATATGAAAGTTGGATCTCCATTGAATAAAAAGATTAGTGGAGGGCAACGAAAACGACTAAACATTGCTTTAGAGCTAATCAGGGAGCCTGCAATACTATTCCTCGATGAACCAACATCTGGGTTGAGTTCAAGAGATTCGGAGAATATCCTCGACCTACTTAAGGAGTTAACCCTAAAGGGCAAACTTGTTTTTGTTGTTATTCATCAGCCATCATCCGATATTTTCAAGATGTTCGACAAACTGCTGATCCTTGACACTGGCGGTTACCTTATTTACGATGGCGATCCAATTGAATCGATTATATACTTTAAATCAAGAGTTCAACAAGCAAACTGGAACGAAAGTGAATGTACTCTTTGCGGTAATGTAAACCCAGAGCAGATATTCAACATCGTTGAGGCTAAAGTGCTCGACGAGTATGGAAATCCAACTCTCTCTCGAAAGACAAGTCCTGATGAATGGACCGAACACTATAGAAATCTTTCTACAAAAGAAGAAAAGGCTCCATATATCCGTACTGAACTCCCAAAGATTCAATTTAAAATCCCAAACTGGATTAAGCAGCTGAAAGTATTCGTAAAAAGGGACGTACTATCCAAATTAGCAAACACTCAGTATATGATCATCAATATACTTGAGGCACCAATCCTTGCATTACTGTTATCCTACATTATCAAGTTTTATAATGTTGATATTGCGAATGAGGCTGGTTACACCCTTTTAGAGAACGACAATTTACCCGTATATCTTTTCATGTCGGTTATTGTAGCAATATTTATTGGGCTTACAGTAAGCGCTGAGGAGATTATTAAAGATAGAAAAATATTAAAACGCGAGGCATTCCTAAACCTCAGCTGGTCGAGCTATTTGATGTCAAAGGTGACAATCCTTATAGTCATTTCGGCACTTCAAGCGCTGCTTTTTGTAGCGATAGGGAATTCTATACTTGAAATAAAGGGGATGTACTTTCAGTACTGGTTGGTACTATTCAGCACGTGGGTATCGTCAAGTTTACTGGGATTGGTAATATCCGATAGTTTTAAAACGGTTGTTACCATA
>JAYTVX010000446.1:0-10028 GCA_043743775.1 Bacteroidales bacterium
CGGATAACCGTTCCTTGCATTGGAGCCGAATCTACTTGGAGGAAGCCTTGTAAATGGTCAATTCTAACTTTCAGGTTTTTAAAACCTAAACCTAATGAATTCTGACTGGCTTTTATTCCCACGCCATTATCTTCCGCAATTAAAACAATTTCATTTTCATCCCTTCGCAAAGTTATGTTTACATCGGTTGCGCCTGAATGTTTAACTATATTCCCAGTAATTTCCTGTAGCAATCTGTATAATTCCGTTTGCAATCTTTTTTCGATGGTTTCCCAGCCTGAGTCGGGAATGAGAACTCCATAAACTCTAAATGAATCTTTAAAATTCATTATTTCAAAATGGTTGTAGAATAGCTGCTCGAATAAAACATTTTCTATTGCCGGTGTGCCCAAATTGTGCATTATTGCCCGTATTTCCCGATGTGTATTATCCACTATTCCTAACAATAGCTCTTTTTGGGGTAAAGCGGAATTTACCGATTGGAGATGTAACCTAAGTGACACTAGGTTATTTGAAATACCATCGTGCAGGTTACGCGATATCCTCTCTCTTTCACTTTCTATTGTTTCTAAACTTTGATTTGCTTTGGCACGAGCCAATTCTTTTTCAAATGCTAATCTTTCAGTAAGGCATATTTCCTTAACTCTTTTTCTATTGTGCTTTAGAAATAAAAATAATAGAGCCCCTGTAATGATTGTAAATCCGATAAATGCTAGCAAATAGTTAAAATGTATATTCCTTTGAGTTTCTTGCAAACCGTATATCCTAATATTTTTTTCTTGAATCTCCTTTTCAAACTTTGATGAATTTAATTTCTCATACTCTAACTGCCTTGATAGCTGTTCGATACGATATTTTTCAAAAAGTTCGTCTCCGTTAGGGTTATTCTCCGAATTGTTACTAGGTAATTTAGACTTTTGACTTGAAGCAGTGTCGTTGCCATTATAGCTTAAAGCAAAGGAGTTGTGGTTTGTTAAAAACATTAATAAAAGGAATATTATCAGCTGCTTTAAGGCAATCATTGTGAAAGTAATTAATTTGAGATGAAGATAATAAAATAATTCTTCCAAAATCCCTCCCCCCGAAAATGGGGGAGGAAAAACATTGGATATTGGGGTTGCTGCTTAAATTCAATCTATATAATTTTGATTTAAGCATTTTGACAAAAAATGAGAAATTAAGTTAATGCGTCAGATACATTAACAGTTTGATGATGCTTCTTGAAATAGCAGCCCACCTATTGGGTCATCAGCGGTGGGCGCGGAAACTGAAAAGCCAGAAGAGTAAGTGAAAAATTAAATATAAGTTATGAAAAAAACATTGATCGTTTTTATAGCAGGAATATTTACCTTATGCTCTTGTGAAAAGGAGGATAATAGCACAGCTGAATGGGAGAGGGTTACTAGTTCTGTAATGGATGATAAATCCATTCTTTCAATAGCCTTTTCTGGAACAAATATGTTTGCTGTTGTAGACTCTTATGGTAAAGGTAATTTATATAGTTCTACCGATAATGGTGCAAATTGGACAGCTATTACCCAAATACCCTATAAGGTTATTTCTACTACCATTTTTGGTAATTATATTTTTGCTGGCACGGTTTACGGTATCTATCGGTCTGCTGATAATGGGGCAAGTTGGACAGCCGTTAATACGGGTATTCCTTTTATTATGTATACAGGATTAGCTGAGTATAATGTGCACGTTTGTGGTACTAGATTGTTTGTACAATATGAAGGTTCATTTTATTCAACTACTAATAACGGTGATAGTTGGGCTTGCATATCAAATAATTTAGACATACCTATTCGTTCAATAACGGTTTCAGAAAATTATACAATTGCATGTACTTGGAAAGGTATTTACCGTTCAAATGATAATGGTGTAAATTGGTCTGCGGCTATTACAGATAATAAATATGTTGAAACGCTTGCTAATACTAGTACTAATGTAATTGCTGGGGCTACAAATGGTTTTTACTATTCAACTGATAATGCTGCAAATTGGACTAAAGCTAATATTACTGACGACACATACCAACCATGGGTCGAATGCTTTTTCGTTTCAGGCAAAAATGTCTATGCTGGGGTTCAATCTAAAGGTGTTTATTATTCTTCTGACTATGGAATAAGTTGGACAACTTTCAATGTTGGTTTTGACATAGAAAAACATAGTAAACACATCATTACACTTGCTGTTTCGGGTAGTTATCTCTATGCTGGTACCTCGTATGATGGTATCTGGAGGCGACCTATCTAATAATGTGGTACTTGCTACGCATAATTGTTAGTGCATTCTTCCTGAAAATTGATGATTTGTAATCTGACAAGCGATTGTCATTGTATAGGTTAGTAGGTTAGGTTAAAAAGCCATTACTTGCACGAACACCTTATGTTATTAGTCACTATAATAATGACAGATATTGCATTTAATAAAATATACAAAATGGAAAATCAAGAAAACGCTGCGGGACAACAGACTATTAATATTCAACTCCCATCAGCAAACAACATTGCAAGTAGACGTTCAATTATTCCTTCCTTATTTGCAATGGCTATTATTTTCTTCTTCTTCAACTTTTTCACGGTTAAATGCGGTGGGGATAAAGTTCAGTCGATTAGGGGTATCGATCTCGTAGTAGGTTTCGAAAGTAAAGCACCTACTAATTCTTCGATGGATAATCTTTTCACTCCAAAGGCAAGCGAGAGTAAAGTCCCAACTAGTCCTTGGGCGATAATTGCTTTGGGAGCTGCTATTATAGGACTTGGGGCATATTTGATAAAAGAAAAAAGAGAGGCTCACATTGGGGTAATTGCTGGGGTTACAGGGGTAGGTTCGCTGCTAATACTTCAGACTGTAGTAAAGGATACCATCGAGAAGAAAGCAGATGGGGCACTAGCTTCGGTTGAATTGGAGTTTGCTTTCTGGGCTGCCTGTATAGCAATGGGGATTGCTGCTTATATAAGCTACCTAAGAATTAAAAAGGGGAATATTGTTGCTGTAAACGCAATGAAACAAACAACCAAAGACGAAACAGTAAACCCTCAACAAGCAGAAACTACATCTAAATCACAAGAGAATAGTTTTGATATATTCGAGTCAATTAAAAAAAATAAAGCAATTGTAATATCACCTATAGGAGTAATAATTATTGGATTAGGAGTATACTATTTTTTTATTAGGCATGATCCAACAAGAGATGGCAAGAGAGTTGCCACTGCGCAATGGAACTGTTATAAGAACTATGTATTCGAGAAAAACAATATTGTGAATGAGTTCATCGATAAGTTTGAGTCTTACAAATTTACCAATCGACAAAAGGCAAAAGCAATGCTGGATACATTAATGCTCCCTACTGAAAGACAATACAAAAGGAATTCTGAAAAAACAATAGCACGTTACGAAGAGCTCAAGAAAAGGTTTGCCGTTGACAATGATCAAACTTATAAGTTTGAATACGCCTTTAATGCACAAAACGAAATTTGCAGGTATGACAGTAACTACAACGTTGCTTCGATACTCGATAACGCATTAGAAAAAATAAAAACAATTGAAGGATTAACCGAAAAGCTTGACAAAATACTTAAAAGGAAATTTGGAAGAAAGTATAGTGTACTTACCGATGAAATAAGCAGACCTGATGAATATGATATGTCCATAATTAGGGTTGAAAGAGAAAAGGATGAATACTATCCCTATATACTTGAGGGTGACTTAAATGGGGATAGAGTAAAGGATTATGCTGCTTTAGTGAAAAATAACCACGAGACACGATACCGAGAATCTCATATTGCCATTATTTGGGGCAATGATAATAGCATTGAAATAAGCGATGAGGCTTGTTCTGCAATTTCGTTATTTAAAGGTGATCGAACACTACAATCCCCACAACTTGATGGGGAGGAGAAAGTCGATTCGGTAATTTTAAAAACTGATGCGATTCAAGTTGAATGTTTTGGGAAAAGTTCATGGGTATTATATTGGGATGGTGCTTCGTTTAAGAAGATATGGACAGGCTTTTAATATATCGGTTCACAATTAACACCAAACCGCTAACAAGATTGATGAAATAAAATCATGTAGTAGGTTTGGTAATGCTAGTGAATTAACAATTTAAGAATAATAGCAAAACGAATTATTCTGATTATTTTGATCCCCAATCGCGATAATATCTCCAGTTCGGCTGAATTTGTAATTCTGCCAAACTATAAATGTGGATTTAATTGGAAAACCAAAACTATGACCCCGCAATAAATATTATATGTTTTAAAAGATTTAATTAGCCATTGATTCTTTACCTCAGTGGCTTTTTTAATTATTTACTCTTTATCAACCATTTTTTTAATTCAGCCATTTTGAATATTCCTATACAATAAAACTAACATTATGTATATAAAGTGATCAATTTGTTGATAATCGTATTTGCTATTCTTATTGCTTTACCATGTGGAAAACAGCAAAAAAGTTCTAGCCTATTAGGTTGGAACTCTTTTGCTTTATGCATCATTCTATAAAAAAGAAAAGGTCTACTTTCGCAGACCTTTTCAGCTAAACAACTAATTAACCACCGGAGATTTAAGCATAAAATGCTTTTCTCACCCCCAAATTTAATCTAAGTCTTTCTTCATTAATCTTTGTTTTGACTAACACCTCCATTCTTTTGGTAAATATGGTTTTTTGAATGTCTGCCATATTAAACCAATGTTCGTTCTAGAAGATGTAATCGCATTAGAACGATTATCCCTCTTTAGTACCGATCATCTTAATGTTAATTCCTTCGCAAAAAGAATATAACAGTAAACGAATCGGTTAGACTTTCGATTCCTATATTTTTTTAATCTCGTCATATTAGAGTAATTTTACTTTTTTGATTTTCATAAAGTAAATTGAACACTATGAGCAACGAAATTAATATCCGCGTGGATTCTGAAATTGGTGAACTAGAAGGAGTTATCCTTCATACTCCAGGAGCAGAGGTTGAGAATATGACACCCCAGAATGCTCAACGTGCACTTTATAGCGACATTCTTAACCTTTCTATTGCTAAAAAGGAATACTCACAGCTAAGCGGAGTGCTTGCTAAAGTTTCAAAAACCTATCAGGTACAGGAGCTGCTGGTTAAAGTTCTTTCAAAAGATACCTCGAAGCAGGAGCTAATCTCAACAATTTGCAAGCACGAAAATTCTTCATACCTGATCGATGAACTTCTTCGTATTCCGGCAAAAGAACTTGCCACCCTTCTAATTGAAGGTGTACCATTGAAAAGAAACGATCTTACGAGCTTTCTAAGTCACGAACGATTCTCGTTACCCCCTCTCTATAATTTTTACTTTACTAGAGATGCCTCAATTTCGATTCGTGATAAAGTTCTAATCTCCCGTATGGCCAATAAGGTAAGAGATTTAGAGTGTATAATCATGGAGGCGATTTTTAAACATTCCGGTGTTTTTGCAGTATCTACCATAAACCCTCTTGACTATGGTTGCACCGATAACACTACCATTGAAGGTGGTGATGTGCTTGTTGCCCGTGAAGATATTCTAATAATCGGCAGCAGCATTAGAACCACAACCCACGCTATTGATTTTATTCTAAGCAGGCTAATAGCCCACAACGATAAGGGTAAAAGGTATATCATCGTTCAAGAATTACCCGAAACGCCAGAATCATTCATCCACCTCGATATGGTTTTCACCCTCCTCGATGTAGATAAATGTATGGTTTTCGAACCCGTAATCCTTAAACCAAATCGTTACCAAACCGTTCAGATAACGATTCAGAATGGAAAAGTTTTAGAGATAAAAACCGTTGAGAACATGCTTACCTCTTTAAAAAGTCTTGGAATGGATCTTAAACCGATTATCTGCGGAGGAACAAGAGATCCATGGATTCAGGAAAGAGAGCAGTGGCATAGTGGTGCAAATTTCTTTGCAATTGCCCCTGGAAAGGTTATTGGGTATGCAAGGAATTCTTACACCATGGACGAAATGTATAAAAATGGTTTTGATATTATCCGTGCCAAAGATGTACTTGCCGATAAGATTAATCTGAAGGATTACAAAAAATATGTTCTAACTATCGATGGTAATGAGCTACCCCGTGGCGGTGGTGGTGCAAGATGTATGACCATGCCCGTTAAAAGAAAACCTGTAATCTGGAAGTAAACTTTTTTAACTCTCACTTGTTTAATAGCAAACACTAAAACTAGAACAAAATGAAAAAAAATGTTGGAAAAGTTGATATGATTATCAGAGTAATCATTGGTATTGTAATTGCTTCCGTTGGTATTGTATATGAAAGCTGGTGGGGATTAGTTGCAATCCTTCCACTTCTAACTGCTTTCATAAACTTCTGTCCACTATACACTGTTTTAGGATTCAGCACTTGCTCTGCAAAGGAGCAAAAGACCTTGTAAATGGGACAAAAAAAACCGAGGATGCACCTCGGTTTTTTTGTCTTATAATTCTATTAGTTAATTCTATATAATAGTTATGAATAGATGAAGAACTATGCACTTATCAACTCAGGTTAGTTAACGGCTTTCTTCACCAGGTCGGCAGCCTCCTGCAGCGAAATTGCAGACGAAACCTTTAATCCAGATTGATCAATTAAATCCTTACCCTCCTTAGCATTGGTTCCCTGTAAACGTACAATTACTGGAACAGAAATATTTCCAATCTCCTTGTAAGCATCCACAACACCCTGAGCAACCCTATCGCATCTTACAATACCACCAAAAATATTGATCAGTATGGCTTTTACGCTTGGATCCCGAAGTATAATACGGAAACCTGCTGCAACCGTTTTTGCATTGGCTCCACCACCAACATCTAGAAAGTTGGCTGGATCTCCACCTGAAAGTTTAATGATATCCATTGTTGCCATTGCCAGTCCTGCACCGTTCACCATGCATCCTACATTTCCATCAAGTTTTACAAAATTTAGATTATTTTCAGCAGCTTCAACCTCTGCAGGATCTTCCTCATCTTTATCTCGTAGAAGTTCCAATTTTGGGTGACGGTATAGAGCATTATCATCAATATTTATTTTCGCATCAACAGCAAAAATATCATCATTCGAAGTTTTTACCAGTGGGTTTATCTCCAGCAACGAAAGATCGTTGTTAATGTAAGTATCGTACATCGCCATTACGCATTTCACCATCTGGGAGTATGCTTTATCCCTTAATCCAAGGTTAAAAGCAATCCTCTTTGCCTGATAAGCTTGTACCCCCATCGGATGGATTTCCTCCTTAAATATTAACTCTGGGGTTTCATTCGCTACAGATTCAATATCCATACCCCCCTGAGGCGAATAAACTATCATATTTCTTCCCGTTGCCCGATTAAGAAGGATGCTTATGTAGTATTCCTTTACCTCCGACGGACCTGGTTGATATATACCTTGCTGAACAATTACTTTTCGAACAAATTTACCGGCGGGACCAGTTTGATGGGTAACAAGGGTCATCCCTATTATCTGCTTTGCAAATAATCCAACATCTTCCACTGTGTGGGCAATTTTAACTCCGCCGCCTTTCCCTCTACCTCCTGAGTGAATTTGGGCCTTTACGGCCATTTCAGTAGTACCGGTCTGCCTAAATACCTCCTTAGCAGCATTCATTGCTTCTTCGGGCGTATAGGCCAACATACTAAAAGGAATCGGCACACCCGATTCTTGCAGCAATTGCTTAGCTTGATATTCGTGTATATTCATGAGTAGAACAATTTGTTATACGATTGTTTCATGATTAAATAGAAAAGTTGATGGTAGAACTTTGTAGATTACAAACATGAAATACCCCAATTTTGTTCAGAACCGATAATATTGATGGAAAACATGATTGATTCATGGGATTAATTTTTGATTGGGCAGCGACTAAATTACAAAAAAAGCTTTACGTACCTTTGAAAAAAATCAAAACAATGGCAGATAATCGCAAACTCGAGAATAAAGAGCTGAATCGTAAAACCTTAGATGAATTCAAGGAGTCTTCTAAGATTCCACTTGTCGTTGTACTCGATAATATACGAAGCCTAAATAATATTGGTTCAGTATTCAGAACTTCCGATGCGTTATCTGTTGAAAAGATTTTTCTTTGTGGCATTTCGGGAACGCCCCCGAATAAAGATATTCATAGAACAGCCCTTGGGGCAGAGGGTTCCGTTGTATGGGAATACTTCGAAAAAACGACTGATGCGATTGTTAACCTCAAAGCAAATGGTTACAAAGTGATCTCGTTGGAACAAACAGTTAATAGCATTGATTTGATGGGATATCAACCCAAACAGGGAATGAAATATGCGTTAATCTTTGGCAATGAGCTCCGCGGAGTTGAACAGGAGGTAATAAACATCTCCGATGAGTGCATTGAGATACCTCAATTCGGAACAAAGCACTCATTCAATATTGCCGTATCAGTTGGGATTGTGCTATGGGATTTTGTAACAAAAATTAGTAAATAGTTCACTTTCTCCCAACAATAATCTACGTGAAAGAATCACGATAAACTTTCACTATCAAGATTATTAATCTTGCATCATAGTAAATTGCAATGAGTAACGATGAAATCTATTTCTGAATAAACCCAGTGTAATTTTAAAAAAACCTTATAATATCTATCCTAATCATTTAGCAATTATTCTTCGTATTTCCCTGTATGGATTTGACATTAGCTCGCTACGTAATTTCTCAGAGAAATTAACTTGATAACCATAAGCGATGCAAGCTGTCAGAAAATAAATTCCCGTTTGTATCCAAAGAGCCGAAATCTCACTTCTGGTCTCATGAATATTTGCCCCCAACGATTTCATCTTAACAAAACCAAGAATAGCATTTGATGAGGGGAATATTTCCCTTACCGCTAACCATGAATGGCTAAAACTTGATAAAGGCCATATCACTCCTGATAAAAAAAGTATTGGTATTGAAGTGAATGCATATAACATCATAGCACTTTCACGGTTTTTGAAAGTCACGGAAAGAGTAATTCCGAAGAATATACTTGATAGCAAGAATGGGATTATCAACGCGATCATCTCCTGTAAACTTGCCGCATGACCATAACCAAACCATTGAGGAATCATTCCGAGCATATATACGCAAAGGAGAGCGTATATGGTAAAGTAGGCTGCGGTTTTCCCTAAAACCAATCGCAATGTTCCCAATCGTTTACGATCAAGAGGAACAAGATTACCAAACGGGTGACGTTCGCGAGCGGTACCAGCCATAATGCCAATTGCAAGAATGAGTGTCTGCTGAATAATTAGGATGAGCGATGCTGGTACACCATAGTTTCCAAAACCTCCAGCTTTGTTCCCAATAACATTATCAACAACTTTAACCGGCTCAGCAATTACATCTGCTTCTCGTTCAGTTAGCCCAGCTTTTACTAGATCTTTAACCTGTATTTGCTTACCTGCATCGAGGGTTACATAGCTAGTCCCTGTCATCAAGGCTTTGTAGTACATGAAAAACTCCATATCAGCGTAGGTCGATATCGTGGTTTGACGATTTAGAGCAATATCAGTACTGAAAGTTTCCGGGATTTGAACAATACCACGCACTTTACGATTTTTAAATACTACAATGGCTTCCTCCATTGAAGTACAGCTTGCATCCACTTTCAATTCAGGTGTAGCATCAAGTTTTCTTATAAACTGTCGGCTAGCAGATGAATGAGAGAGATCTACAACAGCAATCGGCATTTCACGAACCACTTCGGGATAGTAGATTGCCGAATATAATAGTGGATAAAGCAAAGGGGCAGCAAAAATAACCGACATCACCCCTACATCCAAGAAAATAAGACGAAGCTCACGCATCCAAATCCGAAGCATACTACGAATTCCTTCAACAATTTGACTACGATGTAGCTCCTGCATCCAAATCCTAAGCTTGCTTGAAATTCCTTTTATAATTTGACTAACCTGATATATCTTTTTCTTTTTCATTTCAATTACTATTGATTATGACTACTCATACCTCATGCAATTCTGACAGTTTTCATTACCCGACACTTGACTCAG
>JAYTVX010000447.1:0-4794 GCA_043743775.1 Bacteroidales bacterium
CCTATTGACTTACGGACACCGACCTCTTTTGCCCGCTTCTCGCTACGTGCTGTTGTAAGGTTCATGTAGTTAAATATTGCAATTAAAAGCACCAGCAAGGCTGTAATAGCGAAAGCGTAAACATATCCGATATTCCCATTTTCTCCCAGCTCCCATAAAAGATTTGAATGCAAATGAATATCCCTAACTGGTTGCAATTCAAGTCTGGCTTGACTTTTAACAATTTCAGCCTTCTGTTCGGCTGTCACATTAATATATCTCCAAACCCAATCACCAATTTTAGCCTCTACCTTTTTATAATCTGCACCCGGTTTTAGTAAAACGTAGTTGTAATGCCCAAAATCGTTCCAGGTATAATAATCGGAAAGAACTCCTTGATGTTCTATCCTATCAACTTCCTTAGTAGTAACATATGAAATAAGAAGGTCAAAAGTGAAGTGAGTGTTATGCGGTATATCTTTTACAACACCTGTAACAGTTAGGTTTATGCCTCCATCAATCTTTAACGTTTTACCTAACGCCTCCTCTTGCCCAAAATATTTTCGAGCGATGCTCTCTGTAATTACGAGACCATAAGGAATCTTCAATGCATTATGGGGATCACCATTGATAAAAGAGAATGGGAATAGATCAAAGAAAGTACTATCGGCTTGCATCACCTCTTTCTCTAAAAACTTCTTATCGAGATATTCAACCATAAACTCTGGTCGAGTAAGGCCAACTCCCCAAATGGGAGATATGCTCACTCCATTCTCTACCTCAGGAAAGTCTTTAACCATTGCCAATGGCATTGGATGTGGTGTACGAGTTTGGCTGAAGTTTGGGCTCCTGTAAACGATCCTATACAAACGTTCGGAGGTTGGGTAGTATTTGTCGTAACTCAACTCATCGGCAATCCAAAGGGTAATGAAAATACAAGTTGATAATCCTACTGCAAGACCAACAAGATTAATGGCTGTAAATCCTTTACTCCTTGAGAGATTACGAAATGCTGTTAAAATATAATTTCGAATCATCGTAGTTATTTTTTTAATAGAATCACAAAATTACATGTATCGCACCATTAATTATACTTTAATAATATTCAAACTATTAGCATTCTGGAGTGGTTAGAATATGTGACACACAATGATACACCATGTTCGAAATCGAACAGATTAAATTTATAAAATTCTATTAAAGCTATTCATTCGCATTAAGTAAAATTTTTCTGTTTATAAAGTTACTTGATAAGCCAAACTAATATCTCGATTATTTCTTTAAATTTACCTACCAAATAATTCAAGATGAACTGTTGGCAGCTAAAATTTAAGATTAAAATTAACCGCACCTGCCTCTGTATTCTCTAGGAGGATATCCCCTGATATTCTTTCTATCCTCAAATTTTCAAATATCATATAATTCTTTTGAATGCCCTTAACGAATTAAGGGATTACTTACTTAGCTATTTAATTACCTAAAAACACGATTATGACACTAATTATTAATGGTTCGAACCTTAAGATTGAGGATGTTGTAAAGGTTGCACGTTTCAACGAGAAGGTAGAGCTACACCCCGATTCAATTGAGAAGATTAAGAAGTGCAGAGCGATGCTCGACAGAAAAATTATTGCTCATGAAATAATGTACGGAGTTAACACCGGAATCGGTGAATTCTCGGAGATTGTTCTTGATGATAATCAGATCCAAGATTTTCAGAAATACCTAGTATACAATCATGCTGCTGGTATAGGTAATCCAATGCCCCTTGAGCATGTAAGGGGAGCAATGATAGGGCGCATCAATGTTCATGCACATGGAAATTCAGGCTGCCGTCTTGAGATTACCCAAACCTTCGTTGAAATGCTAAATAAGGGTGTTACACCCTACGTTTGCGAAAAGGGATCGGTTGGTGCTTGCGGTGATTTGGCTCCGATGTCGCAGATTGCACTTTTGTTGATGGGAGAAGGTCATGCATACTATAAAGGAGAGAAATTAGAAGGTAAAGAAGCAATGAAACGCGCAGGGATTACTATTCCTGGTCTTCATGCTAGAGATGGTCTGGCTGCTATAAACGGTTCAAACGTTCTTACTGCCATGAGCGCACTGATGGTTTACGATACTAATCGTTTACTAAAACATGCTGAGATTGCTTGCGCAATGTCGCTAGAGGCTTTAAAGGCTAACCTTAAACCATATCACCCAAAGATTCTTGAAGTAAGAGGCTTTCCAGGAGGAATGCGCAGCGCTGCAGCAATTCGAAAAGTAACTAAGGGTGGCGATTTATCTGAAGGTAAACTGAAAACCAAAGTACAGGATGCATATTCAATGCGTTCAACCCCACAGGTTATTGGTGCTGCTCACGATGCGCTTAAGTATGCTCGTGAACAGGTAGAAATTGAACTGAATGGCGTTGGTGATAACCCAATATTCTTTGCCGACGAAAACCTTGCACTTTCAGGTGCAAACTTCCAAGGCTCACCTATCTCTCTACCAATGGATCTTATTGGTGCTGCTGTAACCATGGTTTGCGTTCTATCCGAACGTAGGATGAACCGTTTGAACAATCCTGCCCTAAGCGTAGGCTTACCCCCATTCCTTACCAAAAACCCTGGAATGTTCTCAGGCCTAATGCTTAGCCAGTATACTGCCGATATGCAGATTGTTGAGCAGCGTATCCTTTCGATGCCTGCATCAATCCAATCAATTCCTGCTGCTGCCGATCAAGAGGATTTCGTTTCGATGGGGATGAACACAGCTCTCAAAAACAATCAAATTCTCGATAACGCCTATGGTATTCTTGGTATAGAGTTTATGGCGGCCGCGCAGGCATTGGATCTCCGCGAGCTGATTGAGACACCTTACAAGTATGGTTTAGGAACACAGAAAGCAAAGGATGTTATTCGTAAATACGTGGCATTCCTCGATATCGACCGTCCTCTATATCCAGATCACAACATGATGAAGGAGCTTGTAAAAAGAGCCGAAATACTTGAGGAGGTTGAGAAGGAGATTGGTAGTTTGGAGTAAATATTTTTTATTTATAAAAAGAGCTGTCAGGTTTTTGGAATCTGACAGCTCTTTGCTTTTTGTAGTATTAGCTATTTAGATCATTCCTATCCTGCCAACTTAGCTCTAAATCAGCCTCTAATTTCGATTGACTGGGCATTACTAGTATGAAGCATTATTAGAATTATAGCGATACATAATAAAATATAATTCCTCGTTAAAAGGTAAGAAACAATTGCAAAAAACGATGGTCCTTCAACTAATGCCCATCTCACAATCAATGCAGAGCGATAATCGATGAATTTTGTATTTAGATCAGGTTTATCTTTTAAAGCAATTACCCTCTGTTTGAATATATAGAAACTAATAAAAACACAACTGATTGCCATTAACGGCACAATGTATAGTAGAATTTCATTTAAATCAGGTTGCGCAATATTCATCCCACCATATTTTACCAAATAAACAGTTATAGTAAGAAATAACACCTGACCAATTAACATGGCAGCCCAAACAACGAGATTGTTTCGTACATTTTCTTCCAAGGAATTTTTTTCTAAAGTCATCGTTACTATTTTAAGTTTTATTAGAGAGCTATAAATATAATAAATCGAAAGGATAATTAGGTTTCCGTTTAATCAAGTAGAAGAGAAATAGAATCTATAATAAACTTTTATGAGAATAAAAAAGCCCTGTCCGTTTTATAACTAGACAGGACCTTTTATTATAGAATTACTATTCAGGTAGTAAGTTTTTCCCTTTAGTCTTTGCAGGTAAAAAGATATCAATTGCTCCCTTTACCCCTACACTCATCACAATATTAATGAAGAACGCAAGGAATCCGATTAACAGTAATGATCCAGCAATAGCAGCCATAATCATGTATGAGTTGAATTCGCCATTAACGTATAGTGATCTTCTTAGCATACCCCTTAAGCCTGCCATACCCATAAACGCACCCATTCCTATACCACCAATCAGATGGCACCAGAAATGGACATTAACCAGCTTTTGGCTATACCATTTTGCTCCATTGGTTAGTATTGGGAATAGAAAGTATATCGCCGAGTATAGGGTCATTGTCAGTCCAACAAGAATAGCAACGTGAACGTGAGGACCAATAACCCATTGGGTATTGTGTAATATTCTGTTTAATCCAACGTCAGCCTGCATAATACCTGCTGGTACCGCAAGAGCGAATCCGAGTAAACCTCCAAGTAAGAACTTTAGAGGATTGGTCATTTTTAATGGACGAGCGCTCCATAGTGTTGCGAGAGTGATAAAGAAAGCCAAGCCTTGAGTAATCAACTCAAATGCAGTAACCATCTCACCCGATAGCACTTTAAGTATTCCCGGTTGTGACTGATCGGATAACAGGTGATGCGACCATACCGTCCATGAAACAACCAGTTCAACGAGTAATGCAGCACGGGCAATATTCTCCATGAATAACTTCTTCCCGGTAATGAGGGTTGCCAGTAGATACCAAGTACCTGCCACGAATATTAATACTAATCCATCGGCAATAAGGTCGAGACCCCACCAGAACATGTTTTTATAAAGGAGGGCATCAATTGCTGTAGTTTTTAGATCGAACCCAAGCAACGAGCCTACCATGTAGATAAGGATTAGAACACCTGTAAAAAGAATAATTGCTGTATTGAATGCCATATCCACAGTACCACGTGCAATTGCTGCAACAGGGAGCGATACAAGATGCTCCTTCTTTTCTTTCCTAAACAGATTTTTAAAACCACTTAAACCAAGTGCTGAACCGATTAATGCCCCTGCAGGTTGTTTCTCCCA
>JAYTVX010000448.1:0-2854 GCA_043743775.1 Bacteroidales bacterium
ATAAAATAAAGAGTAATAAGGCTAAAACAATAATTGCTGAGCTTATTAAAAAGGCTTTTCCTAAACCTATTTGCTCCGATACAAAGCCTGTAAGCACCATTCCCAATCCAATGCCTAAATCAAAACAAGTAAAGTAGGTTGAATTTGCTGCTCCTCTCCGATCAGGTGCAACAATGTTATTAACCATTGCTTGAAAGGTTGGCATAATTATACCAAACCCAAGCCCAATGATAACTGCAGTAATGTGATAACCTAAGGAATGGGGTACAAAAAAGAAAATTGGGAAACCTAAAATTAGAAGGATCATTCCAATTATTACGATTCGAAAAGGACCAACCCGATCGAATATCGTTCCGCTAAAGAAACGCGAAATACCAATACCTCCAGCTAAAAGTAAAAAGAACAACCCGCTATTTTCAACTCCTATCTCCTTTCCGTATATCGATGAAAATGAAAGTATTCCGCCATAAGTTGTAGTTACGATCAGAACATTTAATGAAAGTAGAATTGAATTTTTTTCGATCAACCTCTTTATTGAAAAAGAACGATTATCATGATTTGGTTTATATTCAGGAAAACGAATGTTTATGGCTAAAATAAAACCTAAGATGCTAATACTCGATGCAATAACAAAAACCCATAGGTAATCTGTCCTCCCAAGAATTATTAGCGCAATCAAAGGTCCAATGGCCATTGCAATAGTCATTGATAATCCAAAAAGGCTAATACCCTCACCCCTTCTCGAAGCAGGAATAAAATCAACGGCAATTGTTGAACCTGTTGTTGATAATGAACCCCAGGTTAAACCATGTAAAAACCGAATAGCTATCATTAATCCAATAGAAATGGCAAAAATATACCCCATGAATAACGCTGAAAATATAATAAATGAGAATAGATAGATAAACTTTCGCCCAATTGAATCAATTGCATAGCCAACAAACGGTCTAATAAGTAAAGCGGCAATGGTGTAAAATGCTAGCACTAATCCTACCTGACTTGATGATGCTCCTAATGTCTCTTTGAGGTAAAGTGGAAGAGTTGGTAAAAGAAAATAAAATGCAATAGCCATCAACAGATTTGCTATGCCAATTAGCGTAAAATTTCGAGTCCAGAGTTTAACCATGATTTCCAGATAATTTATATAGGCAATAAGAGTTTAGGCTTAAGGCATTAGGAAGAATGCTGAACCAAAAGTCAAAAGCCAAAAATCAAATTCAAAAATTCCATTAACCATTTATCATTAAACACAGGTTCTGTATTTCGGTATAAAATCCAGAATAACTACAAAAACATATTCAAAAATAAGCCATTATTCTAACTAATCAATTGATTCTGAAAACATCACCAGAGTTGATGCTTTTAGTCGGTGTACAACTTGACATCAGTCAATTGATTAAAATATAATCAGTTATTTTAATTATATTTTAATCAAACAAATTGAAAAATATCAAAAAAAAAGAAGAAATTTGTAGGTCAAATCATGGAGTATGAAGCTGATTAAATCAATCTCAAATATCGATTTTTATACCGCAGATACTACAAGCAAGCTCGGTCTGCACATGGCAGAGAATATTCGAGCAGGATTCCCATCGCCTGCCGAAGAGTATATAGAGCTTGCCTTCGATTTGAATAAGGAGCTGATAAAAAACCCCAGTTCAACATTTTATGGTAGGGTTAGAGGAAACTCGATGATTGATGCAGGCATCAACGAGGGTGATATCCTTGTGATCGATAAAGCAATCTATCCAACGGATGGAAAGCAGGCCGTTTGCTATATCGATGGTGAGTTTACCCTTAAAACGTTTAAGGTTAACAAGGATGAAATCTATCTTATGCCCGCCAATTCTGATTTTAAGTCGATAAAGATTACCCCAGAAAACGAGTTTATGGTTTGGGGTATTGTAACCTATGTTATTCACAAAGTTTAAAAATGTTCGCCTTAGTCGATTGTAATAACTTTTACGCTTCGTGCGAAAGAGCTTTTAATCCATCACTCATCGGAAGACCCGTTGTTGTTCTATCCAATAACGATGGATGCGTAATTGCTCGTAGCAATGAGGCTAAAGCCATTGGTATTAAGGTGGCTCAACCCGCTTTCCATATCAAGGAGTTGATCGAAAAGAATAATGTTGCCGTTTTCTCATCAAACTATAATCTTTACGGGGATATGAGCCAAAGGGTGATGAATACGTTGACCACATTTTCCCCTGAAATAGAAATTTACTCTATAGATGAAGCTTTTCTATGCCTGCGAGGTTTCAATCGCGTTGATCTTTTCGAGTATGCAAATAAGATTAGAAAGACGACCACAAAGAATACAGGAATACCCGTTAGCGTTGGTGTTGCCACTACCAAAACATTAGCCAAGGTTGCAAATCACTACGCTAAAAAACGACCTGAGAATAACGGTGTATATCTTATCGATAGCGATGCCAAAAGGGTTGAATCCCTTAAGGATTTTGATATTGGCGATGTTTGGGGCGTTGGCTACCAGTACGATAAATTTCTTCGGAAATATGGCGTAAGAACCGCCTACGATTTAACACAAGCACCCCCTGAGTGGGTTCGCAAGCATATGTCGGTGGTTGGACTTCGCACCCAAAAAGAGCTACTTGGTATTCCTTGCCATGAACTGGAAGGTAAAGCCCCAGCGAAAAAGGCAATTTGTACCTCGCGTTCATTCGGAGAGATGCAAACTGAGCTTAAAGTGATCGAGGAGGCCGTTTCTACCTTTGCATCTCGATGTTCATTTAAGCTGCGTAAACAAAAGACGTGTGCCAACAACCTAACGGTATTCCTAAATACCAATCTATTCAGAAACGATTTACCCCAATACTCTGCTAGTCGTGTT
>JAYTVX010000449.1:0-2594 GCA_043743775.1 Bacteroidales bacterium
TTGTCCACCATTTCCGACGTTAACCCAAAAAGTGCTACGATATCAATTACCTGTCCGGTTCCTGTAAAAGTTGTAACCCCACTAACACCCGTAAATTCATCGCTAGCCTGATAAATTATTGCATTGTAAGTTATTGAGGCGGTTATTACTTGGTAGATGCTACCGGGAGCTATGGAGGTTACATAATCCATTATTTTAGCATTTTGTTTTGAAAGGTTACTCGGTACTGGATGTATCTAGTTTGTATAATCTGACTAGTGCGAGCAATGTTTGAAGCTGTATAAAACTCCTTATGCCCATTTGTTAGAGGTTTACCATCCGTTCCAATGTCGATTGCGCCAGAAATTACATTACCCACTTTTTTACACATCGGTTTATCTCCAATTTCAACTTCGTACCACAAATCGGCATCGTTAAATATTTCAATGCATCCGCCTCCAGTAAAGGAAAGCAATCCTGCTAGTGCTTGAAAACTGTCTCCAATAGGAATGGTTAACCCGTTCCATGTAACCGAATTATTTACAACCTTGTACCAACTATTGGCAATAAGATTAGTGCCCGGATTAATGACAGTACCAGCGATGGTTTGTTTAAACCTCATTTCACATGTCGATCGGTTTGGAGTTTCTTTAATCAGGTATAGATATCCGCCATCGGCACTAGTAAAGGCAGTTTGACCCGTTACGGCAATAAACTTTGTACGTGTTGCGTATGTGATACCGTTATATACTACCGATCCGCCTTCAACCACGTAACTCTCTCCTACGGTTATGGCCGTACCCGCATTAATAGCAGCCGACATATCAATATCAGCATTAGTATCAATGCATTCCCTGTTACGATCTGCGATCTGCTGATTAGCTAAAACTGTACGTAACTCATAAACTGCTATAAAATCTTGTGGTTTGGTTGTAATTTGTCCACCCCCTATTGAATTGCCATCGGCATTACGAGCAAGGCTTAGTTTTGATGCCGATGCTAAAATATTTGCTCCTTTGGAGGCATTGTAAAAACCATCGGGATATGATAAATCATTGGCGTAAGGTTTTACAGAAAATGCAACATCGTACGCTCCAATAAACGAGCCATCATATGCCATGTGCCGGGCTGGCGACAATGGTTTTAATGTATAATCATCTATATTTGGATTGTTAAAAAGTGGATCGGCGACCTTGCTGTTTAAAAACACCTGTGATGTTGCAAATTTAGCGTTATAGTAAGCCCTAACAGCTTCGATACCTAACAAACCATAAGTTGCTTCAATTTGAGCTTGTGTTTTATAAACCGAATCATTTCCGAATTTATATTGACAAGTATTAAATAAATTAAAGTCGTAGCAAGATGCAAAACTAAACACAGTAGCTATATAGATGTAGCAACTATCAAATACTGAATTAAACATGCCCTTTGTTAAATTATCAGCTACCCCTAAGAATTGAATAAAACAATTCTTGTATGTATAGTTTTTTGCATATCCTGTACCTGATGGCTGTCCTTGAGATAATTTATTAGATTCTGTCCCACAATTAACGAGTACATTATAAAATGTATTATTCGCATAGCCCAATCTCCCATCTATATCGGAACCTTTATTTATTGAATAAAATAAATTTAAAAATCCTCCTAAACTATTATTAATTAACTTAATATTGTATAAAGAGATACCATTTCCAAATGTACCAGTGGCAAAAGTTCGATCAATTATAACTCTACCATCGCCAAAATAAGAAGCCACCAAACTCGTCACATTTTCTCGAAATCCTCCTGATGAAATCTGAATTAAAGTTTTCCCAGAATCTTTACATTTCTGCAATGACCTATATGGCTTCTGAGCAGAACCATCGTTAAGATCGCTTCCGGCAACACTAACATAAGCTGTTGTTGCAAAATATGGGTTTGGTTTCCAATTAAATGCCATAATATTAAGATATTAAGGTTATAACATACTGATGATCCTTAACCATTCTCTGGTGGCTAGCCTCTTGGTATACCCGGGAGTATGATAGTTTAATACCATTCCCTTTATATTCCCATTTTAGTGGACGATCAAATTCGTCAAACTCAATGCAATTCATAGAATTGAATCCATCAATAATTGGAAGTAGAAAGTTTTTTATTTCTTCGTCCTGTTCCCACATTTGCTTTGTATCGTCGTACTGTCCGATGCCTTGTATTGTTATCATAATATTTAAGATTTTGTGCCTGTTATGTCTAAAAATGCTTGTGTTTTTCCTGCTGCGTATGTGATACGCCAGTAAAGATCTCCGATAGCAGCCGCAAGAGGTAGGCCACCAGGTAGCGCAAGAGTGGTATAGTTGGTTCCGTCAGTGCTGTATTCAAGCGTTTGAATATTACGTATAGCAATCGCGGTGATGCTGGTTGCGTTCGAATAGTAATCGGCTCCCAAGGTTGCAGAGTCGTTGAATGAAAATCCTCGTTTAACAGAATTTTTAAGCGTCGTAATATCGGTTTGATTGGTGCCGATTTGAGTCACTTCAATTAATTTAACCAGACGATCTGTACCATTTGCATTGACTTTATTTGCTATCACCAAGGTCATAGCATCAATCAAAGCTTTAATTACACTACCTTGA
>JAYTVX010000450.1:0-2608 GCA_043743775.1 Bacteroidales bacterium
TGAACTTTAAATCGTGGTTGCATTCTGTGCTAAAGAATCATTGTCTACATATCATCAGGGATAATGCATTTAAGTTGGCAAAGGAGAAGGATGCAATAAATTCTTACGAAAATCTTGTGGAAAATCAGCTCAATTTGTATCAAGATATCGACGATGGTTTTGAGGAGAAGATTGATAATCTGGAGATGGAACTTTGTAATCTCTCGCATGAGCAGCGTTCGTGTATCGAACTATTCTACCTGAAGGATAAGTGCTACCAAGAGGTGGCTGAAATTACAGGATACACGATGAACCAGGTGAAAAGCCATATTCAGAACGGGAAGCGAAACCTGAAAATCAGCTTGCAGCAAAATGAAAACGAACGATAACATATCAAATAGTAATGAAGGATGCATATCCTCTGATACACTGCTAAAGTATATCAAGGGTGAACTTTCGGGTTTGGAAAAGAACCGAATCGAAAGGCATCTGGCATCATGCGAGATGTGCAGCGATGAATTGAAGGGGCTTTTAAACATGAAAGATCCCAAAATGATTGAGCAAATCTCACTAGAACTAAATCAAAAGATAGATGTCTTAACGGCTAAACCTGAAAGAGAAATACTTTATTTAGGTCTATATATTCGAATAGCCGCATCGATAATTCTCACCTTAGGTGTTTCTACTGTTATCTACCTTGCTACATTTCGTAAATCCCCTGCTTTATTACCCAGCTATGCTTTAATGGAGGTTGCTCAGGAAGTTCCTTCTCCACCACCACCTCAGGGTTCCAGTAATGATATGGCGCTTAAAAGCTTTGAAGGCGAAACTAAGATGGAAAATCTTGAACTTGCGGAGAACCGAGAGGCGAGGGTTGGTCGAGGCAAGGTAAAGGGTAACGCAAAAAATGATGAAGCTGTAAAGTATGTTGCGCCTGTTATAGTCGATAGTATAGTCTCTGATAATGCCATTGATGAAGTTAAAGAAGATGTCATGGCCAATTCAGAAGTCACTGATGAATTTATTGTTGTAGCGGCAAGCCAAGCTGCAGCTGAGAGTATTATTTCACCTGCACCAGCAAGTGCTGATAAAAAAAGTTCATTGGCTGTGGGTGGACAGGCAATAAGAGAGCTAATAGTTAGTGCTAATAAATCAAAAGATTCAGCAATAAGCCCAACTTATAATGCTTTGAAAAAAGCAGCGATTAATCGATACTCAAAAAGAAAGTATGCCGAGGCACTAGCAACCTTTAATACAATCAGCAAAGACTTCCCTGATAAAGATACAATTGTGTTCTATTCTTCACTTTGCTGCTATCATTTGAATCGATTTAATGAAACCATTATCAAGATAGCTGTATTCGCAAATAACCCTAAAAGTGTTTTTTACAGTCAAGCAAAATGGTACTATTCGTTAGCGCTGATAGGAGTGGATAGGACTGAAGAGGCGAGGGTTATTCTCGAACAGATTATCCGAGATGATTCTTCTTTTAAGGATAAGGCTAAAAAGGAATTGAAAAAGCTTAATGGTAGATAGTTGTGAAGGCTTATCAATAGATTCCTTTTTGTATCTTTCACCCTTCTTTTAAGCGTATGAAAAATCAAAAATTAGCATATACCCTAGCAGGTTTCGTAATCCTTTTCTGGGGAACTTCTGCAACTGCATTTAAAATAGGTTTGAGGTACTTCAATTTCCTCCAGTTGCTATTCTGGGCATCATTTTTTGCGATGGTCATTCTTTTCGTTGTGCTGTTATCTCAAGGGAGATTGAAGGAGGTTTTTAAGATCACGCGTAATCAGCTGGAATGGTCAATCTTCCTAGGTTTGCTTAACCCTTTTCTATACTACTTTGTACTATTTAAGGCTTACGACCTTCTTCCAGCACAGGTAGCTCAGCCGCTTAACTATGTTTGGCCAATAATCCTCGTCTTGCTTTCGGTTCCTGTACTAGGACAGAAATTAAAACCAAGTAATATAATCGCCCTGATCATCAGTTTTCTGGGGGTAGTATTTATCTCATCGCAGGGTAGCTTTGCTGTATTCTCGAAGAGTAATCCCTTTGGAGTTGCTCTTGCGCTTTCCAGCTCGTTGATATGGGCATTATTTTGGTTATTCAATGTTCGGAATGGGGTGAAGGATGAGGTTGTAAAACTTTTTTTGAACTTCACTTTTGCCACAATTTTTGGCCTGATAGCAGGCCTTCTTACTGACGGTTTTTGGAATATTTCAACCAATGGAATGCTTGCCTCAGCCTACATTGGGGCATTTGAGATGGGGATTACCTTTGTGCTCTGGTTAAAGGCGTTGAACTACGCCGAAAATACGGCTCGCCTAAGTAATGTTATATATTTAGTCCCTTTTGTTGCTCTTATTTTTATTAAATTAGTGCTTGGCGAAACGGTTTACTGGACAACAATTGTTGGTCTGGTTTTTATTGTTGGGGGAATTGTATATCAGCAAATTAAATCTAAGTCAGTTGTGTTGAATTAATTAAAACAGATGAAAACAAGTAAATTAAGGACACTATTGGTTGTCGTAATATTAAGCCTAACCGTATATTCATTTAGGGCTTGTCAAAAAGATTCAGTTAATTGGGATGAGGAGGCAAAAGTAGAGTTGAATAAGGTGAT
>JAYTVX010000451.1:0-2458 GCA_043743775.1 Bacteroidales bacterium
GGGATAAAAGATGTTTTACATAAAAGCAATCAAGTAAAGATAGAAAAAATATTTATTTAGATAAAGCCGGTAGCTTTATTTTCGAAAATAGTTCTATTAACTTCTTTAACGATTCATGGTATAGCGTGATGTAAAGAACTACTGTCATTAACCAGATAATAGTGACATTGAACCAGAATGTATCGAATAGCCTCCCCATGAAATGCTTTCGCGGGGAAAGAAAATGAGTTCGAACATCTAAAAAATAGTTTGGATTCGGGTCGCGATATACAGGATCGTATTGCTGAACAAGCTCATCTTTATATTGAAGAATCTTATTCTTTTCAAAGGCCTTAGTGGCTATATCGGAGATATTCTCATTATGATAAGCCTTTCGTTTAGCCTCGTAAAACCCTTTATCCTTAGTCACCAGATAGTTTACAATCTTATCGCGTTTTTCGGTGGCTTCATCGTTGATCTTTGAATAATGCTTCTTAAGCTGTTCAATATAATCAAGCGTGATAAAACCAATATCGCTGGTAAATTTCTCAGGATTTATGTTTTCAGGTTGATCAAATGGAATCTCTGGTGACTCCCTTTGTGTTTCCTTCAATATGGCTTTATGAATAACTGCGAGATTATCGTCAAATTTAGGTTTGATTTTAGGATCGTTTTTCTGATCAGAAAGTTCAATGCACTGATTCAACCGCTTTTCAAGTTCAGGAATGTAGTAAACCGTCTTATAGTTCGCGTTTCGTTCAACCTTTTCTAATTCATAGAAACCTTTTTCAAACTTATTGTCCTTGAACTGATGAACTACTAATGCCTCGTATCCCCATTTCGTAACCATAAACTCAGCTACAAGAGGAACTTTATTGATACTCCCCACAGCTCGATTCAACTTCTCGAAGCTGAACATTGCTCCCGACAGGACCATCATCGGGATCATAATCAATGGAATAACGATGTAAATAGTTACTGCGGAGTTGAAGGTGGCCGAAATGTTTAAGCCAAGCATATTGGCGAATACTGCTGTTGAGAATAGTACAAGCCAGTAATCAAAATACATACCACGGATATCGAGAATGCTATTTGCGATTAGAACGAATGCAATTGATTGGATGGCTGATAGAACAACAAGAATTGAGATCTTAGAGAAGAGATAACTCGATCGGCTGAGATTGAGGAACGCCTCGCGTTTAAGGATTTTCCTGTCGCGGAAAATTTCCTCGGCACTTACCGTTAATCCGATAAATAAGGCAACGATTAGGGACATGAAAATATATATGTTGATATTCTCATTCTCCCTGAAGATATATACATTCGAATTGGGATCCGCTATATAGCGAATCACGAACGAGAGTATAAAAGCCAGAATAGGGGTCTCAAGTAGGTTTAGGACGATATACTGTGTGTTGCTGACTTTCGAAAGAAAGTCCCTAGTTGTATATATAAAGAACTGCTTTAGCCGCGATGGAATGTTTAACGACTTTGGAGGAGGGCTAGTTTCCTCGGCTACATGATCAAGTTTAATATTCTCGTTAAAATATCCTTCCCATTTTGGCGGAGAAACCTTACGGATGGCTGTATAGCGACCAAATTCGTCAACTACCTTTGCCTCGATGATATTGAATAATAGTTCTGGGGTAACATTACCGCAAGTTGGACACTCTCCAACATCGCTGTTAATCTGCATGTCGAGCCTTTTGAAGTACATGATGGACTCAACAGGATTCCCGTAGTAAATCATGTAACCACCTGTATCGAGAATCATCATATTATCGAACATCTTGTAGATCTCCGATGATGGCTGGTGGATTACAACAAAAATCAGTTTCCCTTTTAGCGTTAGCTCTCGCAATAGGTCCATCACATTCTCCGAGTCGCGGGACGATAGCCCGGAGGTTGGTTCATCGACAAAAAGAATTGAGGGTTCGCGGATCAATTCAAGGGCTATGTTCAATCGCTTCCGCTGACCACCCGAAATCATCTTGTTTAATGGAGTTCCAACTTTTAAATCTTTACGCTCGAGGAGACCAAGATTGTTGAGGGTTTTGTTAACCAGCTCAACCAGCTCAACCTCTGTTTTATCCTTAAAGCAGAGCTTTGCGTTGTAGTAAAGGTTCTGAAAAACCGTTAGTTCTTCTATTAATAGGTCATCCTGAGGGATAACACCGATTACCCCCTCAAGTTTCTCTTTCTCTTTATGAAAATCGATACCGTTAATATAAATATTACCCGAGGTTGGTGGTTCAATACCCGATAGCACATTGAGCAGGGTGGTTTTACCAGCACCGCTGGCTCCCATGATGCCAATCAGCTTACCATGTCCTTCGGAAAAATTAATATTTCGTAAGCCAATACCCCCGCTCTTAAACCGATATTCAAGATTATGAACCTTATACGAAATTCGGGTAGTGGTAGAATCGGCAAGGAAGTGGGCAACTACATCGGTGTAGTAAATTGGTTTACCCTTTGG
>JAYTVX010000452.1:0-6638 GCA_043743775.1 Bacteroidales bacterium
TGCCATTGCTTACGCTCAGTTCATTAGCTGCCAGAAAAAGGGGGATGATGATTCGTGTGGAGTCTGCCCTTCGTGCCATAAGTTTATGAAGATGATTCACCCTGATCTACATTTCGTATTTCCTATAATCCTTTCCGATAAGAAGTCTGATTCGGACGATGATAAAGGCCCATCGGGAAAGCTGAGCGACGCTTTTTTGATTCAATGGAGAGAGGCGCTACTTGCAAACGCTTACATTACCGAAACGGATTGGTACGAGATGATTGGCGCTGAGAATAAGCAGGGAATCATTGGTACAACCGAAAGTTCAGATGTGATCCGGAAGCTCAGCCTGAAAAGCTACGAGTCGGACTATAAAACCATGATTATTTGGCTTCCGGAGCGGATGAATCAGCAAGCAGCCAACAAACTTCTTAAGTTGATTGAGGAGCCACCATTAAATACTACATTTTTGATGGTTAGTGAAAATCCGACCCAGTTGCTTAAAACAATACTATCACGCACTCAGATCATAAAAATCCCACCCATTCATCGCGATAGTATTGCACTAGCGTTGGTTAGTAGGTATCAGTTTAACTCCTCAAAGGCAAACGAGATTAGCCGGTTGTCGAATGGGAGTTTCCGGAAGGCGATAAGCCTAGTATCTACTGATGCCGAAAATCAATACTTCCCATTTTTCCGCCAGTTGATGCGGCTAAGCTACTCCAACGATGTACTCGGTTTGCTCGATTGGGCTAACGAAGCAGCTTCACTTGGGCGCGAGCAGCAGAAGGAGATGCTTTCTGAATCACTCCGTTTACTTCGGGAAAGTTTAATGCTTAACATGGACCTCGAAGATATTTCATATCTGGCTGGGGATGAGGTTGATTTTGGAAAAAAATTCTCCCCTTTTATCAATAAATCAAATGTGTTTCAGATATTTACGGAATTCAACCTGGCCATCGAGCACATATCGAGGAATGGAAATCCCCAAATAATCTTTACCGATATGTGTATGAAACTGGTGAAGTTAATTAATAAGTAGTGTGATACTGTATTGCTATTCTACTGTGTTACAATGAAGCGGTTTCATAGGGTTACAGAGTTACAGTGTTAGCAGATAGAACGGATAATTTTAAAAACTGCTTCATAACAAAAAACTCGATAAAAACTGAATGAATCAGTCTTTATCGAGTTTTTAGTATAGTGTAATATCTTAGAGTTTTCTCTTAACCTCTACCTCTGTGAAACTTTCAATGATATCTCCAATCTTAATATCGTTAAAGTTCTTGATGTTCAAGCCGCATTCAAAACCATTTAGGATTTCTTTTGCGTCATCTTTAAATCGTTTCAACGACTCAAGATCACCCGTGAAAACAACAATGCCATCGCGAATTAAACGAACCTTATTGTTTCGAATAATCTTACCCTCTCGTACGATACAACCAGCAATGGTACCCACTTTAGTGATTTTGTAGACTTCGAGTACTTCAGTAGTTCCAATGATCTCCTCTTTAAGTTCAGGGGAAAGCATGCCTTCCATAGCATCCTTTATCTCATTGATTGCAGTGTAGATAATTGAGTACAAGCGGATATCAATCTCCTCCTTCTCAGCTAATCTACGTGCACCAAGCGATGGACGTACTTGGAATCCAATTACAATTGCATTGGAAGCGGCGGCAAGTAGAATATCTGATTCAGAAATCTGACCAACTGCTTTATGAATAACATTAACCTGAATCATTGGGGTTGAAAGTTTGATGAGTGAATCGGATAATGCTTCGATTGATCCATCAACGTCACCCTTCACGATTATATTAAGCTCCTGGAAGTTTCCAATTGCAATACGACGTCCAATTTCATCAAGTGTAATATGTTTCTGCGTTCTGAGACCTTGCATACGCTGGAGCTGCTCACGTTTATTGGCAATCTCTTTTGCCTCACGATCAGTTTCCATTACGTTGAAATAATCACCTGCTTGTGGAGCTCCATTCAAACCGATAACTTGAACTGGTACGGATGGACCAGCTTCAGTAATTCTATTCCCCCGCTCGTTGAACATTGCTTTAACGTGACCAAAGTTTGTTCCGGCAATCATGATATCACCTTGTTTTAGGGTTCCTGCCTGAACAAGCACTGTTGCTGTGTACCCACGTCCTTTATCCAAAGTTGATTCAACTACAGTTCCAAGAGCTTTCTTATTAGGACTTGCCTTTAGGTCGAGCATTTCAGCCTCGAGTAGAACTTTGTCGAGTAGCTTATCGATGTTCGTTCCCATTTTAGCGGATATCTCTTGACTTTGAAATTTGCCTCCCCAATCCTCAACGAGGTAGTTCATATTGGCAAGACCTTCTTTGATCTTTTCGGGATTCGCACCTGGCTTATCGATTTTATTAATAGCAAATACGATGGGAACTCCGGCAGCACTTGCGTGGTTGATTGCCTCAATGGTTTGGGGCATAATATTATCATCTGCCGCAACAACAATAATTGCTACGTCGGTAATTTTTGCACCTCGGGCACGCATTGCGGTAAACGCTTCGTGACCGGGAGTATCTAAAAATGTAATCTGTTTTCCTTCTTTAACCTCAACGCTGTATGCCCCTATATGCTGGGTAATACCACCCGCTTCACCTCCAATTACGTTGGTGTGGCGAATGTAGTCTAGCAGCGATGTTTTACCGTGGTCGACGTGTCCCATAACAGTAACAATGGGAGAACGATGGAATAAATCTTCAGGTTTATCCTCCTCTTGTTTAATTGACTCTTGAAGTTCTACGCTTACGAATTCAACCTTGTACCCAAATTCATCGGCGACTAAGGCCATGGTTTCTGCATCAAGACGTTGATTAATAGAAACCATTAGCCCAAGGTTCATACATACTTCAATTACCTCTGTGGCTGAGACATCAATCATGGTTGCAAGTTCACTTGCAGAAACGAATTCTGTAACCTGAAGTGTCTTCTTGTCTATTTCTTGTTGTTCGTGCTCTTGCTGCTGACGTGCACTATAAACATCACGCTTATCACGACGATATTTCGATCCTTTAGATTTCCCACCTTTAGATGTCAGTCGTGCGAGAGTTTCCTTGATTTGCTTTTGTACATCGACCTCGTTAACAACTGGTTTTATAATTTTCCGCTTCTTTTTATTGATACTAGTATTGCTACTATTACTAACAAGATTTTTTCTAGCGGGTAAATCTGCACGTTTGGTCAACGTTGGTGGAATTGCCGATGACTTTTGTCCAACAGGAGGTAAACTAATCTTTTGATTATCTTTTCGTATCCTCTTGCGACGTTTCTTCTTATTCGCTTTCTCGAGATCAGTGGATGATGAAGCAACTGGTTGTTTCTTCTTGATTTCAAAATCAGCAAGGTTAATCTTCCCAACGACAGTTGGGCCTGATAACTTTTCAACTTCTCGTCTGAAGAGAACTGCCTCTTGTGGCTCCTCACGAATAACTTCTTGGCTTTTAACAGGAGCCGGGATATTCTTTTCAACGGGTTTGATAGGTTCGGCTTCTTTTACATGCTTATGTACCTTGTGTTCAACTTTTTCCTGCTCTGGCTTATGTTGTTCAGGTTTATGCTGTTTTTCCTTTTGCCTTGGGTGTTGATCAGGCCTTTGGGTAGGACGTGTTTTTTGATTTATCTGATCAAGATTTACTTTTCCAACCACCTTTGGTTGTTCAACATGAACGGTAGCGGTATTTATATGCTCAGGTTTTTTCTCAACCCGGCTGTGAGTTACCTCTATATTTTCAACTTTTTTTGGCGCAGGTTTTGAGTCCTCTTTCTCAACTTCCTCTTTTATCTCGGGGGCTTTTGGGGGTACTGGATGATGCTTTTTGGGTGAAAGAGCATCAAGATCAATTTTACCCTTAAGCTTTAAATCAATCTTTGGCTTTTCAAATGCTGGCATCTCCTTTTGCTTAGGAGTAGCAAGGATATTTTTAATGAACTCTTCGTCATCAGCATCAGTGGTTTCGACTTCATCTTCCCCCACCTTCTCAACATCCTCAATCGATACGGTCTCTTTTTTGTCCCGAAGGCCTTTAAGGCTAACCTTTTGCGATTCCATTTTTAAATTCACCTCTGCTCCGTACTCTTTAGCCAGTAGATTGTATAACTCGGCATCTACTTTAGAGTTAGGGTCACTGGTAATTTTGTGACCTTTTTTATGTAGAAACTCAACGATGGTTGATATTCCAACATTAAACTCCCGAGCAAGTTTACTAAGCCTTAATGATTTTTCGACATTTGTCATACCAGGTAATCCCCGTTATTTAAATTAATTGCAAAAATAAGCTATTGACCGTACTATTCAAATTCGGTTTTCAATATTCGAATTACTTCCTTCACAGTCTCCTCTTCAAGGTCGGTACGTTTCACCAACTCTTTAAAAGGTATATCAATTACACTCTTGGCAGTATCGCATCCAATACCCTTAAGAGCATCTATCACCCAACCTTCGATTTCATCAACAAATTCATCGAGGTTCACATCCTCTTCATCCTCTGTTTCAGTTTCACGGTATACGTCAATCTCGTAACCTGTTAGCTGACTTGCCAACTTGATGTTAAAACCACCCTTACCAATGGCTAATGAAACTTCATTAGGTTTAAGGTAAACTTCAGCGCGCTTATCTGCTTCATCCAATTTGATCGATGAAACTCTAGCAGGGCTTAATGCTCTGGTGATGAAAAGTTGTGTATTTGTGGTGTAGTTAATTACATCAATATTCTCGTTACGAAGTTCACGAACGATACCATGTATTCGGCTACCCTTCATACCAACGCATGCACCAACTGGGTCAACCCGTTCATCGTATGATTCAACGGCAACCTTGGCTCTTTCGCCAGGCATGCGTACAATTTTTTTAATGGTGATAAGACCATCAAAAATTTCCGGAACTTCGAGTTCAAATAGTCTTTCAAGGAAAACGGGAGAAGTACGGGATAGAACAATTAATGGACTATTATTCCGCATTTCAACTCTAATAACAACTGAACGGATAGTATCACCTTTACGGAAATAATCAGTAGGAATTTGCTCAACTTTTGGAATGATCAACTCATTCCCCTCGTCGTCAAGTATAAGAATTTCTTTCTTCCATACTTGGTAAACTTCACCGGTAACTATTTCCCCAATTCTATCTTTATACTTGTTGAAGGTATTGTTTTTTTCAAGCTCTAGAATTCTAGAGGTAAGATTCTGTCTTAGCGATAAAATTGCCCTACGTCCAAAGTCTATGAGTTTTACTTCATCGGTAACCTCTTCACCCACATCGTAATCTTCGTCAATCTTTTTAGCCGCAGCGAGCGAAATTTGTCGGTTTTGATCCTCAACAGCTCCATTCTCAACGACCTCGCGGTTTCTCCATATTTCGAAGTCCCCCTTATCGATGTTGATGATGATATCGTAATTATCATCAGACCCATACATCTTGATCAGCATATTTCTGAAGACATCCTCCAATACGCTCATCATCGTTGGACGATCGATATTTTTCAGCTCCTTAAACTCGGCAAATGTGTCAATCAGATTCAGGTTTTCCATTGTGTTAATTTGTTTACAAACTATCTAAATGAGACTACAATTTTTGTTGATTTAATATCGGCATACTTAAAGGCCGCGTTTTCGGTGACAAGTTGCTTTCTCTTCTTCCCTTCAACTGGTACAGTTTTCTCTAGCTCCAAATCGATGCCGCTATCGTAAACGTTAACAAGTTTCCCTGTTAACTTTTGCCCGTTGGTTAAAACAACATCAACTAAGCGACCAATATTCTTTATGTACTGTTTTTGAACTTTTAAGGGGAGATCTAATCCAGCCGATGATACATCAAGCTCAAAATCCTCTTCGTCGCGATTTAGGCTCTCTTCAAGGTAACGACTTAATTCAATGCACTGATCGATAGTTACCCCCTTATCTCCATCAATGAAAATGGTGATATGATTCGAGGTGGTTATGGATATTTCTACTAGAAATAGCCCATCCTCTTCGATTTTAGGCTGTATTATTTTCTCAATTTGTTCCTTTGCGATCATGCACTTATCAAGGTTTTGTTAACAAAACAGGGGACTCAGTCCCCTGCACTACTCCATACAAAACCGATGCAAAAATAGAAAAAAATTGTTTCTAAAACAAAATATTAACTTGAAAGTTAAGCGAATAGTTGTAAAAACTATTCAAAAATGTAATTAATACTTTAAAATTGCTTTAAAAATAAGGGGCTGAAATAGCAAAATCGAAACTTGTGAAAGTTCGTTCTCCGTACTTAAGAAATATCAATACCCAAGAGCGTGTTGTATTAATTTCTTATCAGAAAGATGACCTACGAAACGCAATAAATTCTGGTAAGTATAATTTGATTTAATCCGTTTATACTAAAGTTTCGTCAACTTATACAATCTTAATTTTGAATGGGACATATTTATTTCATAAATTGAGCTTTAATTTGAAAATGAAAAACTAAATAAATATTCCATGAAAAAGTTAATTTTTTTAATAGGTTTTATAATAGTTGTTTTACAGCAGCTATCGGGACAAGTCCCACAGAAGTTCTCATATCAGGCCGTGCTACGTAATGCTGATGGGACTGTTATAGCCAATCAAACTGTGAGTATTAAGATCACTCTTCATGAAAAAGAATCAAC
>JAYTVX010000453.1:0-4561 GCA_043743775.1 Bacteroidales bacterium
GGATGAGGATTTTGCCATGAGTCTGGGTGCCGATATGTTTTTGATTAAACCTCAGGAACCGGACGAATTTATTGCAAAAATTCAGAACGCTCTGAATGAATTTGCTGGGAATAAATTTCAAACTCATGAGCCCCATGAATCATCTGAATTAATTGTTTACAAAGAATACAACGAAACTCTGATCCGGAAAATGGAGGACAGGATGCTCAAGAGCATCGAAGCTGAAAATAAGATACGGAATTATGCAACTCAACTTGAAAGTGAGATCGAGCAGAAGAACAACGCAACGAAAGCATTGAAAGAGAGTGAGAAAAAGTACCGTTCAATATTTGAAAATACAAGCGTGGCTATACTATTAACTGAACCAAATGGTAATATCTTATCGGCCAATAATTTTGCTTGTAGATTATTTCAAAGGACCGAAGAAGATATCTGTAATGTTGGAAGAAACGGATTGATCGATATCCTAGATCCTCGGTTACAAATTTTAGTTGATGAAAGAGATAGAACTGGTCGTACCACTGGAGAGTTAACGTTTTTAAAAAAGGACGGTTCAACTTTTCAAGGTGAACTATCTTCTGTTGTTTTCAAGGATAAGGAGGGTAATGAGCGTACAAGTATGGTCATTCGCGATCTTACAGAACAAAAGAAGGCTGATGATGCTCTTCTTAAGAATGAGGTCAAGTATAGGACACTAACTGAAAATCTCCCTGATATTGTTGCCCGGTTTGATACGGACAGTAGACATATATACATTAATTCGATTATCGAAAAATTTACAGGTCAAAGCCCAAATATTTTTATAGGTAAGACCGTTGAGGAAATTGGCATGCCTGCTGATAGTAATGCGTTATGGATTGAGAATATGGGAAAGGTAATTCAAACAACCGAACCGCAGGTTTTCGAATTTAGTTACCCTACCCCAGAAGGTTTACATTTCTTTTTAACACAACTTGTGCCAGAATTTAATAGCATTGGAAAGGTTGACTCAATATTAGCTGTTGCTCGTGATGTCACAGAAAATAGGCGTGATGAGGAATTGCTGAAGGAGAGCGAAGAACGTTTTCGCAGCATTTTTGAAAATGCTACAGTTGGTATTTATCGTACTACCCAGGATGGACAAATTATCCTTGCCAATCCAGCACTCATTCGTATGCTCAAATATGAGAGTTTCGAGGATTTAATAACGCTTAATTTGGAGTTAAATGCATTTGATCCGGAATTTGAACGAGTTAAATTCCGTAAAATAATTGAGAGTGAAGGAGAAGTAAAAGGTTTGGAATGGGCTTGGATGTGCAAAGATAAAACAACTATCTATGTTCGGGAGAGCTCCAAGGTATTTCGTAATGCTAAGGGTAAAGTGCTCTATTATGAAGGAATGGTAGAGGATATTTCTGAACGAAAACAGATAGAGGAAGCGTTAAGGGAAAGTCAGCTTTTGTTCCAAAACCTTGCACAGGTATCGCCAGTTGGAATTTTCCGAACTAATTTAGAAGGGAATACAACTTATGTAAATCCCCGCTGGTCAGAATTAACTGGTTTATCGATTGAGGATGCTAAGGATAGAAAATGGATGAATGCTGTTCATCCTGACGATAGAGAAAATCTTATCAATAGTTGGAATAGCGATGTTAAAAAACAACAGACCTCATCTGAAGAGTATCGTTTTCTGAAACCCGATGGAAGTATTGTATGGGTGATTGGGAATGCTGTTCCGGAAATAAAAGGCAGCCTTGTTAAAGGGTTTATAGGCACCATTACAGATATTACAGAGCACAAAAAGGCTGAGGAACAGCTGCTTATTGCGAAAGAGAAAGCAGAAGAAAGTGATCAACTGAAAACAGCATTCTTACATAATATTTCGCATGAAATTCGTACACCAATGAATGCAATTATGGGATTCTCAGATTTACTTAAGGAACCTGATCTGGAACACGACAAGCGAGATTATTTCACTGGAATTATCACCCAAAGTTGTGATCAACTGCTACTTATCATAACTGATATCATTAATATTGCTACGATTGAAGCAGGGCAGGCTACGGTGGGTGAAAATAATGTGAACTTGAATTCAGTTTTAAATACTTTATTAGAGCAGTTTAAGCTAAAGGCAAAGAATCAAAACATATCGTTAAGCATAAATAACAAACTTCCTGATAAGGAAGTTGATGTTTTAACAGATGGAATCAAGATAACAGAGATACTCTCAAACTTATTAAGCAATGCTCTAAAGTTTACAAAAGAAGGCTTCGTTAATTTTGGTTATATCGTTAATGGTTCATTTGTAGAATTCTACATAGAAGATTCAGGCATTGGCATTCCACCAGCACTACAGGATGAGATTTTTAAACGATTTCGTCAGGTTGAGATAACTTCACATCGCGAGTTTGGTGGCTCAGGCTTGGGCTTGTCTATTTCCAAGTCTTATGTTGAACTGTTAGGCGGCAAGATTTGGTTAATATCCCAACTGGGTAAGGGATCAACATTTTACTTTACAATTCCTTACAAAAAAATTAATGCAGATGTACTATTGGGAGTTCAAGACTTTGCTAAGCCTGAAATTGTGATCGGTGAGCATAAAACTTTGCTTATTGCCGAAGATAATGATTTCAATTTTATGCTGCTGGAAGAGTCCCTGTCAGAAATGAATTTTACAATTATTCATGCCAATAATGGTAGTGAAGCGGTTAACATCTTCAAATCAGATGATGATGCTATAGATTTAATACTTATGGACATAAAAATGCCAATTATGAGTGGATTTGAAGCAGCAAAACTGATTACAGCGATTAAACCAAGTATACCCATAATAGCGCTAACAGCGTATTCAACGGAGTTAGATAAGGAAAAAGCGTTTAACAGTGGGTGTTGCGACTTTATTAGCAAACCTTTTAAAAGAGAACAGCTATTGTTTAAAATTAAGGAACAATTACAAAAACCTTAGCTTTTGATTATGCCTTTTAATAAAAACATTAGGATAATTTATAATAAAAACCTGTTGATTGGAATATCTATTTCATTAAAAAAGTGATAGCTGCACCGCATTCGAAAGTTGCTTACTTCGTTCTGACTGCATCAGCTGGGTTCTTAACCTTAATGGGGTAATTTCCTGTATAGTCGGGCTTGGGAGTTCATGGCATGTGATAAAGTAACGGGCCCGTTTCATTACAACACCAATTTTTTGAAGATGAAAAGAGTTTAGCTTGCTAAATCTACGTGCCGTAAGTATTAGTCTTGCTGATTTTGGTCCAATCCCAGGAACTCTAAGAATCATATGAAGATCAGCACGATTAATATCAACAGGGAACAGATGTGGATTGCGAAGCGCATAGCCAAGCTTAGGATCTAGTTCAATATCCAGGTTAGGGTTGTTATCGTTTACTATCTCATCAACTTTAAATTCGTAAAACCGCAATAGCCAATCGGCTTGGTAAAGCCGGTGCTCTCTGCGAAGAGGCGGAGTTGTGAGTGCAGGTAGTCGTTTGTCGTACTCGTTCGTTGGGTTGTAAGCCGAGTAGTAAACCCGTTTAAGTTTATTCTCCCCGTAAAGATTTGAGGTTAGATGGAGTATCTGATTATCGGTATCGGGTGTTGCCCCGATTATTAGCTGAGTGCTCTGTCCTGCTGGCGTGAATAGTGGGGCCTTTCGGAACTTACGACGCTCCTCCTTATTCTCTTCAATCCCAGCACGGATTAATCCCATTGGGGTAAGGATGCTTGGGTAGTTCTTATCGGGAGCGAGGTATTTTAGGTTAAGCTCCGATGGAATCTCAATATTTACGCTAAGCCTATCGGCGTAAAATCCGGCTGCCTTAATTTGTTCTTGGCTAGCCCCCGGAATACCCTTTAGGTGGATATACCCGTTGAACTTATGTATTATCCTTAAATCTTTTGCAATCCTTGCTAACCGTTCCATTGTGTAATCGGGGCTAACAATTACTCCAGAGCTCAGAAAAAGCCCTTCGATATAGTTCCTGCGGTAGAAGTTGATGGTGAGGTCAACCACCTCATCAACGGTAAAGATGGTGCGCTTGATATCATTACTCTTACGGTTCATGCAGTAAGCACAATCGTATATGCAATGATTTGTAAATAGAATTTTTAATAGCGAAATGCAACGTCCATCATCGGCGAAGCTATGGCAGATACCAGCATACGAAGCATTACCTAACCCTCCTGGAGTATTTTTTCGGTTACTTCCACTCGAGGAGCACGACACGTCGTACTTTGCTGCTGCTGATAATATTTTAAGTTTCTCAAGTGTCTCCATGGTTCAGTTGACGGTTGACAGTTTTCAGTTGATAGTAAAAAACTTCAATTATTCATTAACTTCTATAACCTCAGTTTTTTTTACTTCTCCTTGCGAATCTCTTTCTTCAATTCATCTACATCTTGAATCAATTTCTGAACCGACATCATCAGCTGTTCAATGCTAATATTGCCTTCAGGCATATGATCGGTAGTGTAATTGACAAACTTCCACACCTCAAAAATATCCTGCCCTTTAACCTCGAATGGATGATAAAGCGGATTTAGGGACGATAAAACAAAGTGACCGGTT
>JAYTVX010000454.1:0-5100 GCA_043743775.1 Bacteroidales bacterium
TTTCAGTAAGAATCGTCTTTTATTTTACCGAACTAAATGGATTGGGGATTAAAATAGTTGTTTTGCGAACAAGCATCAGTTTTAAAATTCGGAACAAGAAGGTAAAATAGTAGTATAGATCAGTGAGGATCTACCAAAACAAGATCCGACAATAGACCGACTATTTTTTAAAAACAAGTTGAAAAGCTGGTCTGAGTTCAACCGGATAATAGGATTGTTTCGCCTTGCGAAGTCCCGGGAGATTCATATCTTCTTCGCGGTTAATGAATTCGTAACCTGACTCGAAGATTTCCTTGGATGTTTCGCGGTTAATTAGCTGGTAAAGTCCTTTATATTTGCGATCGGCCTTTTCGAAATGAATCTCTGCCGTTTTTGGATTTAATTCTTCATAAATTGAAAATGCAACCGGTTTATCGTTTACTTTAATGACAATCCCTTTCTGGTTTAATTCTTTAAAATGGTGAATTGTATAATCCAGTGCGATCCTTTCGTTGATTAGGCTTTGATCATTTTCAATTTGATCGTCAAAAGCAATCTTTTCCAACAGTTTAATGCATTCATCTAAGCAGCTATCTTTAATAGGATTTGCAACCCAAGGGTACGATTTCTCGGCTTGAGAAATTAGATTTCTTTTTTTTGCATAATTCCCTCCTTGAAGAAGCGCTAGATCTTCGGCTTTGTATATATAATTTGCAAAACCCAGATCATTTTTGATTTCAAAATGAGATGCAAATGCTGGATAATGCGCTATAAACCGATCGTCAACCCCGTAGATTGTTATTTGATAATCTAATTTGGCCATTTCGGTCAGCATCAACTCTTGAAGTTCATTTGTAAAGGAACCTACCGGCTGTAGAAGATACTGAACATTCTGATTTGGAATAATTCCGCTAATAATCAGCGTTTCATCATTAAGCAGAGCCCACTCATAGCTGAAAATTTTCCTCCATGACATGAGGCTTGCAAATGTATAACCCGCTAAAAGAGGGCTTTCCTCTATAAGTATTGGTTCAACTTGATTCTTATGAGTTAGCTCAAACGGATTAAACCTCAAGTTAAATAAACGTTCCTGCATCAATCTTTTATTTTATCCAATGAAAATGTATTCTTGCTCAATTTCGCGTTGACTCATAATGGTTTTTAGAAATCATTTTAGTTTGATTGATAATGCTGCATTAATTCAAACGATGATTCGATCGCCATATAATAATTGATTAAACACCGAAAAACGAGTTTTGATCGTAAAATGCTACAATTTATTTAGGATCATGGGCTTGAAATTTTTCATTTCACTAAAACCCAGCCTACTATAAAATTCCGACGTTTCTGGCTCAGCAATAAGGGCAATCCATGTAATTCCTTTGTTGAGGCAATAATCTCTTAAATTAACTACCAGCTGTTTTCCAATTCCTTTACCCCTAAACTGTTTGCTTACAATAACATCCTGAATATACCCATCGCTCGCACCATCGGAGATGACCCTGCCCATTCCTATGATTTTACCGTCATTGGTCGTGGCAACCATAAAACAAAAGCTATTTTTTACTAGATTAGGCAGATTGCACCTTTCCATAGGACTCTCCTTCCACCAACCACCTTCTTTGTAGAGATCGATCAATTCATCTGAATTAGCAGATTTTACGATCTCATAATTGATATCATTTTGCATATGTTATGATTATTTCATCAATGGCGTTTATATAAGACGCATTTTCTTGTTTATTCGCTATTATTAATAAGCTCCTCATTATTGGACAAAATAGCCTCTAAAAGAATAACTAGAGATACTTGAATGCCTTAGGTAAAACAGCTTGGCCACGAATACACGAATTAGATTTTTTATGAATGTTTGATTAATTCCTAGTTTTATTTGTGAATTAGTGGCTTAATACTTTTTTTGTCCTCAGCATGGCTGCGCTTAGCCTCTAGAAAAATAATTTGTTATGCTGTTGAATATTTGAGATTTCAAATCAGTTATTTAAGAGTTCGGGTTATTAAAAAAATGAAAGTAAACTTTATTGGTTAAAGATAAATAAATCTTATGAAACCAATCAACACCATTTTCCCTATATCAAAAGTTCATCTAATGAGGTCATTGTAATTATTAAATCAAGATGTGTAGCTGAACTTCGATTAACTATTGGAGTCAAATTATTGGATATTTCTCATAATAGTTATTCAGATAAGTTGTAACTTTAATCTCTATTAAGAGTAATCTGTATATTAAATACACGGATTTGTGCTTCCGTAAAGTATATATTCAAACTTTATATATTGATAGATTTAAAATTTTAGAGAATGGTTTTATAAAAGAAAAGAATTCTTATACATATGAAATATTTTATTCTTTGTTTAATTGCAATATCTATCTCATTAGGTAGTTTTTCGCAGGGAGTAGAGCGCCGAACCTACCAGACAAATTATACGAAAATTGCTCCCGAAATTGACGGATTGATGTCTGATTCGTGCTGGAATATAGTGGAGTGGAGCGGAAACTTCACTCAGACGACACCCTTCGAGAATAAACCCCCAACCCAGCAAACATCCTTTAAAATTCTTTACGACGACGATAATCTATACGTATTTATCCGAGCGCATGATACCGAAGCCAATAAAATAAGTAGAATACTCACTCGGAGAGACGATTTTAGCGGCGATATGGTTGAAATAAACATCGACAGCTACTACGATAAACAAACTGCTTTTTCGTTTACCGCAATGGCTTCTGGAGCCAAAGGTGATGAGGCTATTAGCCTTGATGGTAATAACTGGGATTCAAGTTGGAATCCTGTTTGGGAGCTAAAAACCTCTATCGATGATAAAGGCTGGAATGCCGAAATGAAGATCCCTTTTACCCAATTGCGATTTGGGCGTAAAGAGGAGCACGTTTGGGGTATTCAGCTGATGAGGCATATATACCGCGACGAGGAGCGTTCTAACTGGCAATTTATTCCCAAAGGATCACCTGGGGTGGTTCATCTATTCGGCGAACTACATGGTATTAAAAACATTAAACCAAGACGACAGGTAGAAATCTCACCTTATGTTGTTGCCAAAACCGAAACCTTTAAGAAAGAAGAGGGCAATCCATTTGCTGATGGAAAATCAAGCAAAGTTACGGCTGGCGTTGACGGGAAAATTGGCATAACCAACGACTTAACGCTCGACTTTACTGTAAATCCCGATTTTGGTCAGGTTGAGGCTGATCCGTCTGAAGTGAATCTTACTGCTTTCGAATCCTATTTCTCAGAGCAGCGCCCATTTTTCGTTGAAGGGAAAAATATTTTTCAGTTCAGGCCAAACAATCCAATTGTGATCAATAACATTGGCATGGATAATCTTTTCTATTCGCGTCGTATCGGACGCTATCCGCAATACTATCCTGAGACAACGGATGTGGAATTTGTTAAAATGCCCGATGCATCAACCATTATTGCTGCTTTCAAACTTTCGGGAAAAACCAAAAAAGGACTTTCAATAGGCATTTTGGAAAGTACTACGGCTAACGAAAAAGCGATTATCGATAATAATGGTGATAGAAGGAAAGAGAGCGTGGAACCCCTGACCAACTATTTTGTTGCTAGGTTACAGCAGGATTTTAACAAGGGTGAAACAACGCTTGGAGGAATGTTTACCGCGGTTAACCGCGATATCTCGAATCCAGCGATGGATTACCTTCATAAAGCAGCCTATGCAGGGGGAATTGATTTCAAGCATAGCTGGAAGGAACGAATCTATTATATTAACGCCACAGGAACCTTCAGTAATGTTCAGGGAGATAAAAATGCCATAATCAACACCCAGACCTCCTCCGCAAGGTATTATCAACGACCCGATGCTAAACACCTATCCCTTGATTCGAACCTCACATCATTATCGGGTTATGGTGGTTCATTCAGGTTTGGCCGACAAGGGCAGAAAAAAATCCAATTTGAAACCAGTGTCAACTTTAAATCACCTGGACTGGAGTTTAACGATGTTGGGTATATGCGTTACTCTGATGTGATTCACCATGGAACGTGGATGGGATACTATTTGCGTGAGCCATTCAGCATCTTCAGATACTTTTATCTTAACTTGAACTATTGGGTTTACTGGAATTTCAATGGGGACCTACTATCTACAAATGGGAATTTGAATTTTAACTCCCAGTTTAAAAACAAGTGGAGAATTAATGGATCATTTGGTCGTCAAAATCAAAACCTTTCGACAACATTGTTACGTGGAGGACCTTCGATAATACTTCCCGGTACTCAGGATCTAAACATGAATCTTAGCTCTGATTACTCTAAGAAAGTTGGGGGAAGCTTAGGCAGCTATTATGGATTTGGGGATAACGACAGATCGGATTTTCATGAATATTGGGCCGAACTGAATATACGACCAATGAATTCTCTGTCCGTTTCAGTTTCACCAGATTTTAATTATGGTAACGACGAGTTACAGTATTTAGAAACAGTCGATTTTAACGGCAATCCTCGGTATATCTTTGCCCGAATTAATCAGAAGACCCTTAGCTTCACATTTAGGCTCGATTTCACACTTACGCCCGATTTATCAATCCAGTATTACGGTCAACCATTCATATCATCCGGTAAATACGACAAATATAAACGTATAACCTTACCCCATGCCAATCGGTTCAGCGACCGATATTCCATATTTGCCAGCAACCAAATTGATTTTAATGCAGCTGATGAAACTTTTGATATTGATGAAAATATCGATGGAACAGTTGACTATAGCATTGGAAAACCTGATTTTAATGTCAGGGAGTTTCGCTCAAACTTAGTTGTCCGGTGGGAGTATAGACGGGGTTCGACTATATTTTTTGTATGGTCACAAGGTAGAAGCAATTCAAACTCCAATGGGAATTTCTCTTTTAGAAATGACATGCAGGATCTTTTCGGGGTGCAGGCACATAATGTATTTCTGGTCAAGTTGAGCTATTGGTTCTCACATTAAACCAGCAAGGTAAATAAAGAAGAGGGTAGAGGGTATGATAGCCTTCCCTTTGTACTCTATAGCTCATTGTATTTCTTGTTTGAGTTCTTGCTTTTCTCTACAGGATATTTAATTGAGTTTTTGGCTATTTTATCG
>JAYTVX010000455.1:0-3954 GCA_043743775.1 Bacteroidales bacterium
GGTGCAGGAAAAGGGACTCAATCGGAGAAATTGATTGAGAAATATAACCTGAAACATCTTTCAACAGGAGATATATTGCGCTCAGCCATTACTAAACAAACCGAGCTTGGGATAGAAGCAAAGCGGTTTATCGATAAGGGAGAATTAGTCCCCGACGAAACGGTTATTGGGATAATCAGCAAGGAGCTCGATGAGCACAAGAATGTAAAAGGATTTATTTTCGATGGATTTCCTCGCACAACGCATCAGGCGCAGGAGCTCGACAAGATGTTAGCCAGTAAGGGAATCTCCATTACGCTGATGATGGCACTCGATGTTGATCATGGGGAATTGGTTAAGCGGCTTCTGAATCGTGGGCAACTTTCGGCTCGTTCCGATGACCGAAATGTTGATATTATCGAAAACCGAATTAAAATTTATAGTGAGTACACCCACGTTGTTGCCGATTACTATAAGACACAGGGCAAATTCAAAGCAATCGATGGCATGGGTACAATTGATGAAATTTTCAGCAGACTTTGCGAAGCAATAAAACAGAACTAATAGAACACTTAAGATTTGAGGGGAAGGGAATATGTCATCATCTAACTTTGTAGATTACGTAAAGATTTACTGCCGTTCAGGCAAAGGCGGAGCGGGTAGCGTTCACTTCCGCAGAGAAAAATTCATCCCCATGGGTGGTCCCGATGGTGGAAATGGAGGACGTGGAGGAGATATCTACCTTGTTGGTAGCGCTCAGCTATGGACATTAATCCACCTGAAATATAAACGCCACATCATTGCAGAAAGCGGTGGTGGTGGAACTGGTGCTCTATGTACAGGCTCCGATGGCAAGGATATCTTTATTGAAGTACCCCTTGGTACAATTGCAAAAAACGCAGAGACCAATGAGGTGATCTGTGAGATCACCCAGAAAGACGAAAAGGTAATGCTTATACCCGGTGGACGGGGTGGTATGGGGAATTGGACCTTTAGAACTGCTACGATGCAAGCTCCTCGTTTCGCACAACCAGGCGAACCAGAGCAGGAGGCACAGGTAATACTTGAGCTAAAAATACTTGCTGATATTGGACTCGTTGGATTTCCTAATGCCGGAAAATCAACCCTGTTATCGGTGGTGTCGGCGGCCAAACCTAAGATTGCCGATTACCCTTTTACAACGCTCGTTCCCAATATCGGGATTGTTGAATACCGCGATAACAGATCATTTGTAATTGCCGATATTCCTGGAATTATTGAGGGAGCTCACGAAGGGAAAGGACTTGGACTTCGTTTTCTTCGGCACATTGAGCGTAACTCAATGCTACTCTTCATGGTGCCTGCCGATAGCGATAGCATTCATGAGCAGTTCGACATCCTCCTTAATGAGCTAAAGATGTTTAACCCTGAACTCTTGGATAAGAAAAGAGTGCTCGCAATCACCAAATCCGACCTGATTGATGACGAACTAGAGGAAGAGATTGGAAAAGATTTACCCGATGTTCCCTATATATTCATCTCAGCGCAGACAGGTAAGGGCTTGGTACAGCTAAAAGATATTCTTTGGAATCAACTCAATAGTGACTAGTAGTATGATCGAGGCTTTACTAAAATGGGACACCCAAATTTTCCTTCTTTTAAATGGACTTCACGCTCCATTCTGGGATCCTATTATGGTTTTCGCTTCCGGAAAGTTGACTTGGCTCCCATTCTACTTAATACTAATATACTTCATTGCCCGGAAGCAAGGTTGGAAAACCCTTTGGTGGCTAATGGCTATCGCATTGGTGGTGGTAGCTGCCGATCAGATTTCGGCTGGCATTTTTAAAAATTCTTTCCAACGTTTAAGACCCTGCCATACCCCTGAACTTCAAGGCTTGATTCATCTAGTAGGTAAGTGTGGTGGACAATATGGATTTATTTCATCCCACGCTGCAAACACATTTGGGGTTGCAATTTTTCTATCAATGCTGTTCAGAAGCCGGTGGGCAACTTACGGGTTACTATTCTGGGCCGCATTTGTTGCCTATAGCAGAATTTACCTTGGAGTACATTTCCCGGGGGATGTTATCTGCGGAGCAATTGTTGGTGCAGGGATTGGAATCAGCATCTGGCTACCTGCTGACTATCTCATAAATAAGAAAAAAAGTGTTTAGTGTAAAGTGTTTTGTTTTTTGATTTCAGTCGACTAAACACAAACAACTAAACACGAAACACTATACTTCATGTTAATCATTCAGCAAACATTAACCAATCCCTACTTCAATATAGCCTCAGAGGAGTATCTTTTAATGAACTCATCTGAAGACTTCTTTATCATTTACTGTAACGAACCATCCATTATTGTTGGGAAGCACCAAAATGCAATTGCCGAAATCAACCTCGAATTCGTTAGGGAAAGAGGATTAACGGTTGTTCGACGTTTATCCGGTGGGGGAACTGTTTACCACGATCGGGGCAATCTCAACTACACCTTTATCACCAATGGCTCAGAAGGAAATCTGGTGGATTTCAAGAAACACACTCAACCTATCATTGATGTACTTCAAACCCTTGGAGTTGATGCTCGGATTGGTGGCAAGAACGATATCCGGGTAAGCGGTAAAAAGATATCGGGTAATGCCGAGCATCTTTATAAAAACAGGGTTCTACATCATGGCACTTTGCTATTCAACGCCAATCTCGACGAGCTGAACAAAGCCTTACAAATCGATCCAAACCGCTACACCGACAAAGCGGTTAAATCCATTCGAAGCCAAGTGGCAAACATTACAGAGTTTTTAAAGAAAAGCCTAACAATCGAAGAGTTTGCCCTGCTAATTCAAAACCATATTAAGGAACTTTTCCCTAACTCTTCCGAGTACCAAATTGCCCATGGCGATATCAGCTCGATTGCCGATTTGGTGAAAACCAAGTACTCTACCTGGGAGTGGAATTATGGCTATTCGCCAACATATACCTTAAACAAACAATTAAGTATAGGCAACAAAATGCTGAGTATTCAGATCAATGTTGATCGGGGGATCATTAGCCAAGTGACATTTAATGGGGATTTCCTGATTAAAAGTAGAATTACAGTACTTGAGGATATACTCCTTGGCTGTCAACACGAGGTTAACGAAATGACCAGCAAACTATCCTTAGTTGATCTGAATGACTTTATTCCTGGAATTAAGTTAGAGGTTTTACTAAAAGGTTTTTTCTAATATCCGCTTAAGGTTTTAATGAAATATTTTCTGGTAAGCGGACAACAGAAGCGCTAAACTTCTATTTTGGGGGCTGTTCCTTGGGTGGTTCGAGACCATAGGCAACTCCTTCAACAAAGTGTGTTGGAACTTCCCCATATCCACCCTTCGATTCCCTTTTTTTTATTAGCACAATATAGGCCCCCATATTGGCTGCCTTTTTTTGAAGGCGGATATCAGCGCTCTGCCTTGCTGATTTTGCACTCCTTGCTCCCTTTGACGATTTCGCATCTACCTTTCCCAACGCGTAAAGTCCAGCCACCTCATCAAGACTTTCAGTTAAGACAATTGTTTTAAAATCGCCTTCCGCAACCATTTCAAATGCTGGTTTATTGAAAAATTCCCTTCGGCCTGTACTATAAAGTATCCTGTTAACCTGTTTACGAGCCAACTCAATGAGGTTGGTTTTCTTTACCGGATAGTATGTGATTTTGGATGATGAAACACCGTGTATTTTACCTAATATTTTTTTTCCGCTAACAAGAATAATAGTATCAAGACTAGTCTCGCCATTAACAAGCGCCTGTGACCAAGCAGGAAATGAAACAAGCATGATTAGCAGAATAAACAGAATCCTTTTGAATAAGCCTTGCCAAATAAATTTTGTAAACATTTTTCCAGATTTATATATATTGATACAAAGCAGATGCCATTAGTTTACCTTGCAACCCTACAAATTTAACATTTCGCAGGGTTGATTCAAAGAGACCAACACCATTAATTATTTATT
>JAYTVX010000456.1:0-1990 GCA_043743775.1 Bacteroidales bacterium
CTTATACTCTGAGTGATTTTGGAAGCCGAGGTTATTTTCAGTTTTGACAGCTGAACTAGGTTTAAATCGTAGATATCTACGCTATCTACTTGCGAAAAAGTTTTATTGGAAATTAGAACAAGAAAGAATATCAATGAATACAAACAAAACTTGTTCCTTTTAATTAATTCGGTAATCGTTTTATAAAATTGATTCATATACTATTTATTTCTAAAAGATGAATCTTGCTTATTACCTACTTTATTCTTTCAATTTTCAAATCAAGGTTATTATGCTGAAAACCATAATATATTATGCAAGATAATATTTAAAATAATGAATACTATAAATAATGATCAATATCATCTTTTTAATTCAACGCTGAAATTAGCTGTCGAATTTTCGAAGTTTTACTTAAGAAATAAGTGCAAAAGGGGTAATTGGTTGTAATGTTTATAGGAGTTGAAGAGTCAATGTCGTTTAGTTAATAAAGTTAAACTCTGATAGGTCCTTCGGACACTATGAGGTTATCCTATTAAACTTGACCTTTCAGAGTCGATAGACCTGAAAGAGTCTGTAAAAATATCGCTAACTAAACGACATTGGTTGAAGTGTAGTTGAATCAGACTAGGAATAGAAATTCTATTCAATCTCTATATCATACTTATCCAATAATCCAATTACTTCAGCCCTTGAGAATTTAGCCTTCTTAATTCGATTCTTTTCGGGATCAAATGAATAGTTGAAAGAGGAACGAAAATCGACTTTTTCAAGATTGGTATTGAAGAATATCGATCTTTGCATATCGCAATTATCGAAGGTTGAACCTGAAAGATCGGCTTCAGTAAAATCAACATCCTGAAGATTACAGCTCTTAAATCGAGTTTTCCTCAGTTTTAGCTTATAAAACGTGGAAAGTTTTATAATACAGTTTACAAAGTTAACCGACAGTACAATACTATTACAATTCTCAAAATGCAACCCCAATAGTTTACAGTCAATGAATTTGGCATCGTTAAGAATTGTGCCTTTCATTACAGAAAGGCTGAAATCACAATCCTTAAACACACATTCATTGAAAGTGAAATTGGATAAATTGGATTCATAAAAATTACAATTGATGAAAACGCAGCTATCGTATTCACCTTTATTTAGGATTGTTTTAGTATAATCGATCCTTTCAAAGGTTTTGTCTTCAATTATCATAAGAATATTTTATTAGCTATTAGCCAATAACTTTTTAGTTAGTTTTATCAACCTAAAATTACCATTAAAATCAGCATCCTTATCTGAGACAACAGCTAGCCGAGAACTATTTACAATCGATTCGAAATCACGGGTGATATCGGTAAAGAAGAAATTTGAAAATAGGTTGACAAAACGACGAAGGAATGAGACCTTCCTATCCCTAGGAACAAACTTATCGTAAACTACAATTTGTCCACCGGGTTTCAAAACACGTTCTGACTCTTTAATACAGCGAATAGGATCAGGAATCACGGCGAGAATTAGGTGCAGAATTATTTTATCGAATGAGTCATCAGCAAAATCTAGATTCTGTCCATCCATTACAATTGCTTGAACTTTACGATTAAGCGATTTATTACGCTTTTTAACCCGTTCAATCATAGTTGGAGTGATATCAGTAGCGATTATCTCACAGCTAATGGGTAAGAACTCTAAATCCAGTCCTGTTCCTGCACCAATGATAAGTACTTTATCGCCTGCTTTTACCTCCAGTGAATCAATCGATTTCTTTCTTGAATCTTTGAAATACCTAACCAACAAATCATAACCAGGAGCAAATAGTGTATATCGTATTCTATTCCATGAATTCGTATTAATTCTCATAATAACTATTGATAAAGTTAAAAGACTACAAATGAACTACCTCGCCGCAAGCGGTCGAGGTATCTAAACGGAAATTATTTTCTTATCGCCGCAAGCGGCGGGGAACCGAGCTTGCGAGTTCGCCGAAGGCAATATATCCCTAGAGATCCCTCGGCTTCGC
>JAYTVX010000457.1:0-3848 GCA_043743775.1 Bacteroidales bacterium
TACAAATAATCATTAAAAATATAACAGATGAAATTCGTTGTTTCAAGTACCGAACTGTTAAGTCATCTTAGCATTGTAAGTAGGGTAATTAGTAACAAGAATACCTTACCAATCCTCGATAATTTTCTTTTCAAGCTCGAGGGAAATGAGCTTGAGATAACCGCATCGGATTTGGAAACTACCCTATCCACCCGATTACATTTAGAGAATGTAATGGAAGATGGCTCAGTTGCTATTCCATTCCGTATTCTGGTTGATACCCTGAAAGAATTCTCGGAGCAGCCTTTAACATTTGATATTAACCAATCAACGTTGGGCATTGTTGTTCATTCTGAGAATGGACAGTTTAACATCGTTGGTCAGCCGGCTGAGGATTTTCCTGTTCGCGCGGAGCTTAAACCAGAACGCAAGGTAACCATTAAGGTTGCTACAGAGGTTCTGCTTAGCGGAATCGCCAAAACCATTTTCGCTACCGCAGAGGATGAACTTCGTCCAGTAATGAATGGTATTCTTATGGAGCTTGCTCCAAACAGCCTTACCTTTGTTGCCTCCGATGCGCATAAATTGGTTCGATACAGACGTAAAGATGTTCAATCTGATGCTGAGGCATCCTTCATTCTTCCTAAAAAACCAGCTTCACTGCTTAAGAATATTTTAGGTAAAGAGTCTGGCGCTATTTTACTTGAATTTGATGATAAAAATGCTCTTTTCACCATGTCAAACTATACGCTAGTTTGCCGCTTGGTGGAGGGTTCATATCCAAACTATAATTCGGTGATTCCTGCCGATAACCCAAATAAACTATCGATCGATAGGGTTGAACTATACAACGCCCTTCGTCGAGTTGCTGTTTACTCAAATCAAGCGAGTAACCTTATCAAGTTAAGTATTGGTGGAAATCAGCTTATGGTTTCAGCGCAGGATCTTGATTTCTCAATTTCTGCATACGAAAGGATTAAATCTCAGTATGATGGCGACGAGATGGAGATTGGCTTTAAATCGGTTTTCTTAATCGAAATTTTAGCAAATATCTCTACATCCGATGTTGTTCTTTCGTTATCAGATCCTTCAAGGGCAGGTTTAATATTCCCATTGGTTAATGAAAATGCCGATGAGGAAATCCTGATGCTTCTAATGCCTATGATGATTAGTGCATAGATTTGATTAATAGATATTCAAAAGGTTGTTTCAAAACAGATACTCCATTGTCAATACAAGCAAAGAGTTTTTAATTACAATAAATTTCTTTGTTTGAGCTGACGAAAGCCAGTAAATGAGTTTTGAAACAGCCTTTTATAATTACATACACAATGACTTTATCTTCTAATAAACCCATTTAATGAAGCTTAATATAAAAAAACCTATCGTTTTTGTTGATCTCGAAACAACAGGTATTGATGTTATTAAAGACAGGATTGTTGAAATTGCCGTACTGAAAATTAATGTGGATGGGAAAGAAGAACTAAGAGTTCGAAGGGTTAATCCAGGAATGCCTATTCCCCCTGAAACAACAGCGATTCATGGAATAACCGATGAAGATGTAAAAAACGAGCCTGTATTTAAGGAGATCGCGAAATCGTTAGTTAACTTTATTGAAGGGTGCGATTTTGCGGGTTTTAATTCTAATAAATTCGATTTCCCCTTACTCGCCGAAGAGTTTCTGCGTGCTGATGTTGATTTCGATTTTAGAAAGCGTCGATTTATTGATGTTCAAACCATTTTTCATAAGATGGAGAAGAGAACATTATCTGCTGCGCTTAAGTTTTATTGCGATAAGGATATTGAGAATGCGCATAGCGCAGGTGCAGATTCATCGGCAACCTATGAAGTGCTCAAAGCCCAGCTTGATAGGTATCCTGATCTGAAAAATGATGTTGATTTTCTTGCCGATTTCAGTGCTCAAACCCGTAATGTAGATTTTTTAGGTAGAATAATATTTGATGAAAATGGAGTTGAGATCTTCAATTTTGGAAAGCATAAGGGTAAATCAGTTGTTACTGTTTTTGAGAAAGAACCTAGCTATTACGCTTGGATGATGAACGGTGAGTTCCCTTTATACACTAAGCGTGTTCTTACCGGGATATATCTAAAGATGAAGCAGAAGTAAGGTTTAAGAACCTTACTTTTCGCAAGCTAAAATCAACTGTTTTATTAGGGAATAATAACCTGTAACCCTTTAGAAACAATACTGATTTTGATTTTTTTACCCATCTCGCAGGGCTCTCCATCATAATGGACAACCCCTGCTTTTTTTCGTTTTAGCACTACCTCTTTTGCCTGTTCAGTGTGCATCAATGAGCTGCGATGAATATTCTTTGCGAATAAACGAATTCCAATTCCTGGAGCTCTGTGTAAACGAAAGGGTGAGAGGATACAAATATCAAGTTTCCCATCTTGTATATCAGCATTTGGGGAAATGTAAGCATTGTTTCCGTACTGCGAAGCATTGGCAAATGTGATAAGGAATGCTCTTGTTTTGATCGTACCGATATTGTCAATTTTCAGTTTATACTTTTTAGGTTTATAGTTGAAATAGTCTGAAATGGTTATTTTAATATAGGTGATAAATCCCCTACCTTTATTTTTTGCAAACTCATTTCCAATATGTGCATCAAAACCTACACCGCAGGTACAGAAGAAAGGTGTATCGTTTATTCTACCGTAATCTATTGCTTCAACTTTGCCATCGTTAATCAACTTCATGGCTTTCTCAATGTTGATAGGGATTTTAAGATGGCGTGCTAGCCCATTTCCTGATCCTATAGGAATAATTCCAAGGATACCATCGGTATCAACCAACGCTTTTGCAATCTCATTAACCGTTCCATCACCACCAACAGCAATGAATCTTTTAAATCCTTCAGCCATTTTAATTGGAACAACCTCCGTTGCATCACCTCTAAAGCGAGTAACGTGAATTTCGGCTTCATACTTTGAATGATCTAAAAGCGTAATTATCTGTTCCGATAAATTGTCTTTTTTTTTAGTTCCTGATATCGGATTGATAAGGAATAATACCTTCTCTTTTGGCATAGAATTCTGTATACTCATTGATATTCTTTTAAAAACTTCTCAAAGATACACATCTACCTGAAGTTGCAAAACACAATAAATATGTTTTAATAACTTAATCCGAAGTGGTTAATGATTTTGATGAAAGATCAACGTCCTCTGATCGTCTTCCTTTAATGATCAACTTGCTAGAGTGAATAAAGGATTATATATTTGCTAATTCGTAAAAAACAAATACTTTTTCAAGTATTTGTAAATCAATGATATATTGAGTTGACTCAAATGCTAAGTTTTTAATTTCAATAACATTATAATCGGTTTATATATGAAAATAGGAATCAGCAATAGATATGGGGGTATATTGATAATGTATTTTATCTTTATTGTCGTCTCGTTTATAAGTCGTACAGTTCTTCTCGGGATGTCTTTTCATGATGTCAATCTTGGCATTTTCGGATTGCTATGGGCATATGGAATTGGTCTTTTCTTTGATACCGTAGCTTTTTCATATTTTATGATACCCTACGTGATCTTTCTATTATTTGTATCCGATAGGGTATTTAATTCAACTGCACATAAGTGGTTTGCTTTCGTAATATACTTTATCACCTTTTATATCTTCCTTTTTAATGGTGTATCTGAGTATTTCTTCTGGGAAGAATTCGGTGTTCGGTATAACTTTATTGCTGTTGATTATTTGGTTTACACAACAGAAGTAATTGGAAATATTCGGGAATCTTATCCAATCCCCTTACTTATAAGTATAATCCTTATTTTAGATTCTGTAATTCTGTTCTTTGTGATCAGGAAAAAGTGGCTTAAACCATCATTGGAAA
>JAYTVX010000458.1:0-3004 GCA_043743775.1 Bacteroidales bacterium
GCTTCCTTCATCTGGGCCTCAGACAAAACGGGAGTAGCAATGAAAACGGTTTCGTAATGGTTTAACATAGATTAAATTGATTAGTTTATAAATTATGAGCCGGCAAAAGTAGATAATATTACTCTAACATACAATAATCGAGATTAAAATTATTTTTCAATCGTTCAATTCTGATAAGAATTATGAAATAATTTTCAGAATTAAGCTTAAATCAGCTGTTTTACTATGGTTACCCAGTTTCTCGTATGAATACATCAAACTCGATATGAGCTGAGCAATGCTTACCTGATTTGAACAAGGAAGAAAAAAATCATCTTTGGGATCGATATTTTGCTGATTCAGAAAATGCTCAATCTCTCTTCGACCCAAAACGGCTCCTTTATTAAACGGATTAATGTAAAAGAGTATGCTATCCTTTGGATTATCGGATGTCGAAGTTTTAAATCGATCCTTGTAAGCTAGAATGAAATTTTTTGGCAGATTAACTGAATAGATCGGTAATCCAAGCTTTTGTGCAACAGTTGAGTATAGTATTGCTAACATAATCGGGCCACCATTCTTAGTCTCAATTACCTGATTAATAAATTGATTCTGCGGTGCAAAGAAATTGGTTGTATTGCCAGTAAAACCATGAATATCGTAAAAAATATGGTTAAGGATTTTTACCTTTTCAAGTGCAGTTAAATTCTCTTTCAACTCTAGCCAAACATCTTTCCGAATCTTCTCAATGGCCTTCTCTATTGCTGAAAATTGTATATCAGGGTATTGGTACAGTGAAAGGAAATATGCTCCTTCCAACAAATCATTAGCACCAGCGTCGACCCACTTTGTCAAATTCTCAATCGTATTATTGAGTTGAATCGAGTGAATGATTGATTCTATTCTTTTCTGAGTAAGCTCATTGTTTGATGTTTCCCATGTCTTTTCGAGCAATGAAACTATACTTGATCCATGTTTAATGATACTCTCCGATACGGCATTAAAAACCTCCTTATCGGGATCATCCAACAGTGCGATTAGTGCATTTAGTTCATTCTCGGGCATGACTCAAGTCAATTTCAATTATTCAGAAAGTTTCTTCAGCGTTTGCTCAATTAAGTTTTTAATGGCTGGTTGATAATCTTTTGTCGCATCCTTAATTACCCGGTTAGCGATGATTGCACAGATAGTCACCGAATCATGACCCATTAACTTTGAAAGTCCATTAATAGCAGAACTTTCCATTTCAAAATTGGTAATCCTTTTACCATTGTATTTGAATGACTCTATCTTTTCATTCAAATGGGCGTCAGCAAGAGGTAGTCTTAGTACTCTGCCTTGAGGGCCGTAGAAACCAGGAGCAGAAATGGTAACACCTTTTATAGTATAGCTCTCGAAGAGCTTAACTAAACGTTCAGATGAGTACGTAAAATATGGTTTAGCGCATTGATCATTCCAACCAGTATGCTTTAGGAATGCCTGCTCCATCTCAAGTTCACAAACTTTATCACGATTAGCATAAAAGTTTAGTAAACCATCGAAACCAATGCTAATCTCGGTTAGCACGTAGCTTGCAAGCGGAATATCAGGCTGAAGTGCACCCGATGTACCCAATCGAACTAGAGTGAGCTTACGATGGGTGTCTTTTACGGTTCTTGTCTTTAAATCGATGTTTGCTAACGCATCTAATTCATTAACAACAATATCGATATTATCGGTTCCAATACCCGTTGAAAGAACTGTTATACGTTTATTATTATAGATACCCGTTGTAGAAGTAAACTCACGATTAGAGACCGTAAACTCCTTGCTACTAAAAAAATCTGAGACCGTTTCAACTCTTCCTGGGTCACCTACCATTATTATAGTATCAGATATCTGCTCAGGATGAAGATGTAGATGAAAAATACTCCCATCGGAATTTATTATTAGCTCAGAAGGCTCAATTATTCTCATAAATCAACATTTAGAATTGGTTGCTAAAGTACAAAAAATATATTGACTATGATTTTTAGTGCTAAGGAAACATGCAAATCCTATAATTTTGGAACAATTAGCTATTCACCATGAAAGAAGTATTCAAGTTTATTTCTAAATAGACTATCTTTGCAAAAAAAGAGAAAAAAATAATGATTCAAAGAATACAGACCGTTTACTTATTAATTGTCGCAATACTAATAGGTATTTTTTATTTCCTCCCATTTGCTTCATTCGTTATTGAACAGGATATGTCAATGTATCACCTTTCAATAAAGGGTTTAATCCCCGACGCTATTGGCTCAAAGCCTTTATTTCATGCACTGCCTCTGATAATCATTATGACTATTGTTATTATAACAAGTATCGCTACGATTGCCTTATTTAAACGTCGAATGATTCAAATCAGACTAAGCATAATTAATATAGCACTTCTGCTGGGACTTCAAGGCTTGATGCTCTATTTTGTAAGTGTATCAAAACATCAACTTGGGGGTCATTTATCGTTTAGCGTAATTTTCGTTTTCCCCATAATATCAGCAATACTAACCTATTTTGCCATTAGAAGAATTGCCAAGGATGAGGCTTTAGTAAGATCGATGGATAGACTAAGATAAAACACTGATATAAAAGCATTCAATAAAAAACGCCGCCTAAATCGGCGTTTTTTATTGAAAATAAGCAACTTATCTATTCGTACTTTAATACTTCGGCAGGATTTCTCAAGGTTGCTTTATATACCTCGAAACTAATAGTAATCAAGGAAATTAATGTGATTAGAATTGGTACAACTAAGAAAATTACAGGATTTATCTTTGTGTGGTAAGCAAAATTCTGAAGCCATTTAGTTAAAGCATACCATGATACTATCCAAGCAATTACTGTAGATATAATTATCATCTTTAAAGTTTCAGATGATAGAATGGTTATAATCGTTCGGTCTTCAGCACCTAATGATTTACGAATTGCTATTTCTTTTGTTCTTAGAGATGTAGTGAACGACACCATACCCAATAATCCAAGGCACGATATAATAATTGCTAATATT
>JAYTVX010000459.1:0-1638 GCA_043743775.1 Bacteroidales bacterium
AACCTAAGCCTGATCCACCAAATTGACGATCGTCAGTTAACTCTACCTGTCTAAAGCGTATAAAAATCTCATCGTGCATGCCCGAAGGGATGCCAATACCTGTATCCTCTACATAAAACTCAAGCATATCCTCTTTTCTGGTATACCCAAAATTTACATGCCCTTTTTTGGTAAACTTCATGGCGTTACCAATTAGGTTTGTAAGGATAGCGGATAGCTTTACAGGATCTATTTTAATAAATGCACTATCATCGGCTAAAGAATGTTTATAGCTGAATGAAAGGTTCTGCTTCTCTGCCTTGAGTATAAAAAATTCATAAATCTGTTTAAGTAATTTATTCAAGTGAATCTCCTTCTCGTTGATTTTCACCTGACCGGCTTCGATGGTGGCAATATCGACAATATCGGTAATGATTGACAATAAACTATTGCTACTTTGGGTTATTATTTCAATATAATTTTGCCGTTTCTCAAAATCTAAATCAGGATCATTAAGTAAATCCGAGAAGCCAATAATAGAGTTCATTGGGGTTCGAATTTCATGCGAAATATTATGAAGGAATGCCGTCTTGAGCTGATCGCTCTCCTCTGCGCTTTTCTGTGCATTGCGCAGTTTAACAAGATGTTTTTTCAGGAAAAAGAAGAGTAGCATTGCGGTAATTACAACATAGAACCACCCTTTATAGGTTTGTAGCGCTGTTAGTGAATTTTTATTTTTAACAAAAAAGTCGAGGAGTATATCCGAGAAGATAATCCATGCCCCTCCGATAATCAGGTATGCTAATGTGATTTTGTACTCAAAATTTACCCTTTTAAACATACTCGCAAATTTGAATTCATACTTTGATTTTGTTTTCTCTACAAAAGTATTATTGAACCTATTATTATTTTACATTATTGATGTTATTACCATAAACAAATAACAAGTAAAAGCGAAGCCTAAGTTACTTTATTTTATGTTTCAAATGTTTTTTTGCAGGCAAAATTATTTCCACATATACTGAAAAGCGGGTGTTCCATTTTAATACTCAACTTCGAGTTCAATAACAACCTGAACAATAAATGTAGAAATCTGTTTAATTTCTAAGAAAATATGGTTCTCCCAAATAATTCTCTCTTAAATAAAACGCTATGAACTTTGAATTTACTGAGGAACAAATAATGATTCAGCAATCGGCAAGGGAGTTTGCTCAACGCGAACTTATTAAGGATGTTATCCAGAGGGATACCGATTCCATATTCCCTGCAGAGCACATTAAAAAACTTGCAGAACTTGGTTTCTTGGGAATGTTAGTAAGTACAAAGTACGGCGGTAGTGGGATGGATACCATATCCTATGTGCTAGCCATTGAAGAGATCTCAAAGGTTGATTCTTCGGTTGGGGTGATTATCTCGGTCAATAATTCACTGGTTGCATACGAACTGGAGGAGTTTGGTACCGAGGAGCAAAAACTGAAATACCTTGTTCCACTTGCCAAAGGAGAAAAGATTGGTGCCTTCCTTTTATCTGAACCCGAGGCTGGATCTGACGCAACCTCACAGCATACTAAGGCTATTGATATGGGTGATCATTACCTTTTGAATGGCACAAAGAACTGGATCACAAACGGTAACTCAGCTTCAACTTACATAGTAATA
>JAYTVX010000460.1:0-1945 GCA_043743775.1 Bacteroidales bacterium
TTTGTTTTCCATCCGACGATGTATATACAATACCGGTATTTCCATCGGCATCAACTCCAATAGATTTTGTTCCGCCTTTTATTTCGAGAGCAACACCAGGTATCGTAGAAAATGAATCGACAAACGATGCCAGTTCTGATGTAGTTTTTGACGGTTATTGCAACCGGATAGCTTACAGGATAACCCGTATAAGGACATGAAAGGGGATTCGCTAAAAACCACTAAAACCAAGTAGCTTGCGGCTTTAAATGAAAAAGCCCGGCGCACTGGCCAGGCTATTATAAATTGTAATACATTAAAAGTCAAGTTGATTTTCTAATGAGATGTATTAATTTCTACTATTTTCTTTCCTTTCAGTTCCCTGATAAACCCTAAAGAATCTGTAGTATAAATTGACCTTAAGAGAACCGTTTTGATTTGCTCATTTTGGGGTAATGCTTCATAATCCTTTTTTAATATCTTGCAATTTTCATAAACTACAATAGAGTCATTTTGCAACTGAGTTCTTCTACTTATATTCTGAATATATGGAGGTCCCGCATTCATTGGGTTACATTTTAAAACTGGATAATCGTCATTATATATATGCATTCCTATAATATCCCTGTAAAGCAACAAACCATCTATTAACACTCCTTCTTTGTTTGTATTTATTAAGTACAACTCCATCGTATTGTCGGAGGTTATTGAAGTCCTTAGTCTTATAATAAATGAACTGTAATTTTTACTATTTTTAATGCTTGATAAAAACTGGTAATCAATGCCATCAGTAAAATCATCATTAAAACCACTTTTTTTAAACATGGGTAAAATCCAGTTAACTATCTGTTTTTGATTAAGTGGTTTTAAGTGTAAAAAACTATTGCTGTACTCTGAACTTGTTTGTGAAATTCCTTTATATAAAAACATTGTTGAGTCTGGACAGGCCAACTTATTGTTAACATTACTTTTATATTTTTTATTGATATACATAGAAACAAATTCGTTCTCTGAGATTGAGAACTTTGATTGTTCCTGACACATTGACCTATTAGGAACAAACACTAAACAATAAAAACCTAATAATAAATATTTCATGATTAAATGTTTTAGCTAGTTTTTGACATTTATTTGAGGTGTCCAGATAAATCTTGTGCTACCTCCATAAGCATTAAGATCGCTATCACTCATTCCACTAAAACCATTTGCTTTCCACGCTGGTTTAAGTACTGGTGTAGCATTATTTGCACCAGTAGAACCAGATGCACCAAATAAGAAAAACCCATTACTGTTTACGCTTTTAACAAATTCTACATGCCCAGCACTAAATTTACCATTTACCATTTTACCAAAAAACATTAAATCGCCTACTTTAGGGTAGCTTGTTCTTAGTCCTTGCTTATTAGCATATTCAAATAAATGTTGAGCACTACCTTGAATATCGTTTGCAATTTGAGGATAGACTTTACCTAAAACAAGTTCTGCAAAGCCTGAGCAACATATTTTCTTACAATTAGCAGAATAATTGAAGTTCCTATCGTAAATAAATTTCCTATCCCAAGTTAATGCATTTTGAATAACCTTATTACCATCATACAAACTACCTATAGAAATGGTAGAAGTGTTAGTTTTAGGGGTACAAAAAACTTCATCAATCATTGTAACACCTGGATTATCCCCAAGTCCAGGAATAGGATCGCCATCTATACCTCCATCAGGGTCAACTAAGTTAATCGGATTATTTCCCATAGCCATATACGGCGACCAGTGTTGGCTATAAGGGTCGGGAACCAACCAGCGGCCAATGCGGGGGTCATATTCACGTAGTTCAAACTGGTCTAGGCCAGTCTCCGCATCCTTTTCTGCAAACTGCCCCTGATACCCAAAACGGTATTCTTTAGTTGATGACAAAAATCGATTCGGCATTACCATACCAAATGGATAATAATCCGCATAACTTTCTTTA
>JAYTVX010000461.1:0-2143 GCA_043743775.1 Bacteroidales bacterium
TCAAACGATGCTTCGATATCATCAATCTCTTTAATGGTGAGTACCTCAGGCAGTTTCCGTCCAATCTTTGGTCCCTCGATAAGCCCTGTTGGATCGATATCAATAACCTCCTCAATCATCAGGTATTTATAGAAACCACGAATGCCCGATAATATTCTGGCCTGAGTTCGTTTATTTAAGCCCGATTCATCGACATGATTTAGGAACTCCTGAATCTGATTCATTGAAATATTTTCGGGCTCGACACCAATGCTATCGCTATACACCATAAGCAATTCAACATCATGCTTATAGGCTGATATGGAATTGCCCGATAATGATTTCTCTACTCTAATAAAATTTATATAATCCTCGATTGCTGCTTTCCAACCCATCTTATTCTAACGTTAAACTACACGCCAAATTACCGCTAAGGAATGGATTTACAAAATGAATCGATATTAACTATAACCCATAATTCCAATGATTAGTGTTTAAAAAACCAACCTTTATCTTCCCACTTGCCACTTATTACATAATCCCTATCTTTGCGATCTAAACAAATTATACCTTATGCTCAAACGAACAAAGATTGTTGCAACTATTTCTGATAGACGGTGCGATGTAGAATTTCTTCAGAAACTCTATGATGCTGGGATGAATGTAGTGAGGCTGAATACTGCTCATCAGAATTTAGATCAGGCAAAAATGGTTATTGAAAATGTTCGAAAAGTATCGGATAAGATTGCTATACTCGTCGATACTAAAGGACCAGAGATTCGAACATCTTCGTGTGGTGAGGAAATAAAAGTTTCAAAGGGTGATTTACTGAAAATAAAAGGAAATCCGGAAGGAGAATCAAAAGGGGATACCCTTTTTGTCTCCTATACTAATATTGTTTCTGAAGTCCCTGTTGGTAGCTGTGTTCTGATTGATGATGGTGATATTGAATTAATAGTGACCAATAAAACTGACGATTATCTTTCATGTACAGTTGATAATGCTGGAATTATAAAACTCCGAAAAAGTATCAATATTCCTAATGTACATATCAACCTACCCTCATTAACCAAGAAGGACATTGAATTCGTGCTATTTGCGATTGAAAATAAACTCGATTTTATTGCACACAGCTTTGTTCGCAAAAAGGAGGATGTAATTGAAATAAAGAAGATCCTCGAAGAGCATAAAAGCACTATTAAGGTAATCGCAAAAATTGAGAATCAGCAGGGTGTAGATAACATTGATGAGATACTCGATCATACCTATGGTATCATGGTGGCTCGAGGTGACTTGGGAATAGAAATCCCCGCAGAGAAGATTCCAATTATACAACGTAGGATTGTTAAAAAGTGTATCGAAAGTAAAAAGCCCGTAATCATTGCTACACAGATGTTGCATACGATGATTGAGCATCCAAGACCTACTCGCGCAGAAATAAGCGATATTGCGAATGCTATCTATCAGCGGGTGGATGCAATCATGCTTAGCGGTGAGACTGCTTACGGTGAATACCCAATTGAAGCGGTGAATATTATGTCGCGGGTTGCCCAAGAGGTTGAAGTAAATCTTGAACCCGATCCAAAGCAGAAATTGGTAAGAATTAATAACGAGATTACCGCCACGTTGGCTAGATCAGCAGTTAGAGCATGTGCTAATTTACCCATTAAGGCGATTATTGTTGACACCATTTCTGGTCGTACAGGTCGTTATCTTGCCGCTTTTAGAGGAAAAATACCTGTATATGCAATATGCTATAAGCCTCAGATTATGCGCCATCTGGCTCTATCCTATGGCGTTTCAGCAGAATACATGGAACCTAGAACTACCCGTGATCACTTTTTAACAGATGCAATCTCGATAATGGAGGAGCGAGGTAAACTAAAACCCGATGATTTGGTGCTAATAATTGGAGGAAGTTTTGGCCCAAGGGATGGTGCTTCGTTTATGGAAATAAGTCAAGTGAAAAATCTTGTAAAAAAGTGATAAGTGACCAGTAAAAAGCAACTAGCGTTTTTTTCATAATGCCAACAAAGTATTTACTAATTACTCTATTATTTCTCACAACTACCATTAGCGCTCAGCAAATGCCTGAGTGCTGGTATAGGTCACAATCCGCATTCGATAAAGGAGAGTTTAGTGTTGCTTTGCAATGGGTTGATTC
>JAYTVX010000462.1:0-6513 GCA_043743775.1 Bacteroidales bacterium
AAAGAATGGATCAACTACACTAGTTGGAACAACACCCACTGACGATAAAGCCCTTTCACAGCTCCTCGAGGAGAATGGTTTCGTTAACCAAGGTATTGAAAGTGAAGTACCCGAGGAGTTTATTCGGATTAAGTTTGAGAAGAAAATCTAGGAGTCTAAATGAGTATGCAATCATTATAAAACTTAAACAAAAAGCCCTTTCAGGGCTTTTTGAGTTTTAGATTACGATCACTAAAGATAAAAATTCAACCCACCCCCAATAAAGTGGTATGAAGGATCATTTAGACCAACCTCGGCTTCAAAAATAAAACTCATATTCTTTTTTATCCCAATCTCAAGTCCAAGGGGTAACCAAAAAAGGATTCTTGTTTTGTCTGGATTGAAATTAAGATCAGAATCGAGTCCTGTAGAAAAACGGATATCATTCCTTATGGGGAATGTTATATTCAAAGCGCCATCGAGCCCAAAATCACCGAATTGATGGGCACCAACAACAAACGACATTCTATGGGGTAGTGCAAACTCAAGATCAGCACCAAAATAATCCTCAGGGCCAAGAACACCGGCCTTTACTGAAAAGTCAATACCCTGCTTAATCCCATAACCTCCATGCAGAAATAGAATAAACTCAGAATTCCCATTCATCATAATCCCAGGTTCTATACCTAATGAAAACCTATTGGGTTTAAGGGTTTGCCCGGTATTGAATACTTGGCTGAATGCTGCACTAACAAAGAATAAGAGTGCTAGTATTGTTAATAATCTTTTCATAGTATTTTTTATTGGTTAATAAGTTCACAAACAAAAATAGCTTGTTTTTTTCAATTCCAAAAAGAAACCCCGGGCACCACCCCGGGGTTAAAACAAACCATAACAAAACCTACGAAAGCATCCCTGCGAAAGCTACAGGGTTATTGGGACGCCTCGATAAAAATCGAGTATTTTAAGTTTTAACAGGTAAGAATATTTTGCATTAAGTAGATCACCTTGAGCTTTAATATGGTTATTGCGTGCTAATCCATAATCAACTGCGTTTACCATACCAAGATTGAATTTTTCTTTATTCACTTCGTATACCTCTCTAAATGATGCTTCGGCATCTATCATTGATTTATATCTTGCATATTCTGCTTTAGCGGCTGCATAAGCTTGTTGAACGCTCTTTAAAAGATTCTTATCAGATTCTTGAAGTGCAAACTTTGCATCTAATACATCAATTTTTGCTTTACTTATATTCGTATACCCAGATAACTTACTGAAAATTGGAATATTAAGCTGTAAAGCAATATATTTTTGAACATTGTCTTTAACTTGATCCCTATAAGAATATTGAGGGTAAGAAATAATATTACCAAGTTTATCTTTAATTTGCGCTCTCTCGGAATAGGTTGTTCCAAGTTGATACGTTAATGTTAGACTTGGTGCAATACTACCGATTGCTGAATTATAACTCTTTTTTGCACTTTTGAATCGATACTCTGCAATCTTAACAGAAGGCATTGTGGAATGAGCAAAATCATAATATTGATTTAAACTCATCGATATTGTATCATTTGGTAAAATAATATTCTCAACATTTATTTTAAACCCATCAACAGTATCGAGATTCAGCATTTGAGCCAAATCTAGGTTTACGCCATCTAATGAATTTTTGGCAACAGTAAGTAATGATTTTTCATTGATCGCCTGAGCTTGTATTTGCAGAAACTCAGTATTAGCAACCGTTCCCAATTCATATTGTGACTTAACACGTTCGAGCTGAATAGAAGATACTTCAACACTTTTTATAGCAAGGTTATAACTTTCCTGTGCATATAATACTTCTAAATATTTTGCCGCCACATTGATGGAAATATTTCTTTTCAATTCTTCCACTCCTTCTAATGAAGCGAGTAAATCAAACTTGGTTTTACCAATATTATTGAAATTTCGCAATCCTTGAAAAATATCCATTTGACCCCCAACCCCAACATTACCTCCTTGATATGCAAACTTTTCAAACGTTGCTAGATATTGGTTAAAGTTAAAACCATCAATGTAGTAGTGAGTTCCCTGAATACCAACTGATGGGGCAAGGTTAGCATATCCCTGAATATTATCTTTTTTAAACTTTTGAGTTTTTAAAACCTCTCTTTTTATCTGGATATTATTCTGCAATGCATAGTTTATGCACTCCTCCAATGTCCATTTCTTCTGAGCAAATAGAGAGGTTGCTGAAAGTAAAATAAGAGCAGCTAAAGAATATTTAAGAATTCGCTTCATGGTTTGTATTATCTACTATGAATATTATTGGAATTAAAAAACTTGATCTTAAAGTATCTCAATTAGATCATACCTCTTCGTATCAATATTATTTAAAATCGGCATTACATGCTTAATGTAATATTGAATTAAGCTAAAATCCGTTGAATCGGGCGGATACGAATACTGAAAACTTAAATTCAAGTGGCCCGAATCGTATACCTCTGAATCGCTGCAAATCGACTCAGAATCTTGCCGTTCAATTTTATCCGCTACTGAAGTTAAAATACCGGTTGGCTCTTCTACCTCAACTACCGGTTTAGCAGTAACCGGCTGAGGATTAATTGAGGTTGGATTTCCTGCTTTTGCAAACCCAATGCTCACTAGCATAGCTGCTAGAATGAGAACTACGCATTTTAACTTCATAATTATCCTTATAAGTGTCCGTTTTTCTTTCGGTAAAGCACCTGTATATGAGATGCTCCGACCCTAGGAGTATAAATCTGAATCAACTCCCATCCACTATCGTAATTAGCAAGTGAATTCCTTAGCTGTGTAATTTGCTCTAAAGTTGCATGTAAAGTATCGTCATCCAAAATACTCTGCTCGGAGTTGATACTCCAAGGAAAGGATTCTACTCTAAAACTATAGCTCATCTTTTTACCGCCAACAGTTACCATAACTTCGGCTATTTCATCATCTCCAAGATTCGAAATTGGTATGCATATCTCTTTCATAGTAGAATCCTTTCCTTAATTTTAGTTTGAAATTTTTTATATGATCTAATATAATTTGATATAATATTCTATAATATTTTCTTAACATTTTCGGTTACAATATGGCCGTCGAACAGCTGAACGATTCTATGAGCCTTTTCTGCATCGGTTGGGGAGTGGGTAACCATTACAACGGTTGTTCCTTCACGATTCAACTCGCTTAAAAGTTCCATTACCTCTTCGCCATTCGCAGAATCGAGATTACCAGTAGGCTCATCGGCAAGGATTAACTTAGGATTAGCAACAACTGCACGAGCTATAGCAACCCTTTGCTGCTGACCACCCGAAAGTTGTTGAGGAAAATGGTTTTTACGGTGCGAGATTTTCATCCTTTCCAGTACAGTTTCCACTTTTTTCTTACGTTCTGATGAAGGAACATTCATGTAAAGTAAAGGTAACTCAACATTTTCAAAAACAGTTAACTCGTCAATCAGGTTAAAACTTTGAAAAACAAAACCAATGTTTGATTTTCGCATGTTTGTTCGCTGTTTTTCCTTGAATTTGGATACTTCAACTCCGTTGAAGTAAAAATCACCACCACTTGGATTATCTAACAATCCTATTATGTTTAAGAGTGTAGATTTTCCACATCCCGAAGGACCCATGATGGCTACAAATTCGCCCTGTTTTACTTCAAGGTTTACCTTATTTAAAGCGGTTGTCTCAACCTCTTCGGTACGGAAAACCTTAACTAATTCTTGAGTCTTGATCATTGTCGTAAATTTTAATGTTTCGTTTATATATATGGTTTTCTTTATTTACTAAGGATAAGTTTATCAACGTTTCCAAAGTTATCGTAGCTCGATACAATTACCTTTTCACCAGGCATTAAACCTTCAACGACTTCGTAGAATCTTGGATTTTGACGATTGATCCGAATATTGCGTTTGGTAGCAAAACTTCCTGAAGGATCAACAACGTAAACCCATTGACCACCGGTGCTCTGATAAAAACCTCCACGGCTAAGCAGGATTGCTTTCTGAGATTCTCCGAGTTCAAGGTTAATCCGTGATGTTTGACCAATTCGAATATTTTTTGGTACAGTATCGGTAAACACCATATCTACAGCAAAGCGTCCGTTATTAACTGCAGGATAAATGGTGGATATTGTACCATTATATACTCTACCTGAAAATTCGCAATCGCCTGTTAAATTCCTTACAATTCTTGATATATAGTGCTCATCAACATCAACCCTGAGCTTGTATGAATCAAGTACGTTGATAGTGCCCATACGAGATCCCATTCCTATAACTTGCCCTATCTCAAGATTTAGTGAAGCCAATTCACCAGTTACGGGAGCTCTAAATTCGAGGGATTCTAAACGCTTACGAACAATCCTTGAGTTATTTTGCATTCTAAGAGCGTCATCTTCAAGAATTTTAATTTGAGTTATATTGTAAATGGAATCCTTTATCGCGCTCTGACGGAAAAGATTGAAACTTTCAGTACTAAGCTCCCAATTCTCCTTCGACCTTTCAAACTCATCCTTTGAAATAAGTTTTTGTTCATAAAGGATCTTATTGTTCCGATAGGTACGATCTCTATCCTTTAGCTCAAATGAATACAGTATTAACTGCCTACGCGTATTGAGCGTTTGTTGTTCCATTTGAAGGCGTATAGTTCGAAGTTGGTTCATACTTTGAGAAACTTGAGCCTCGTTATTCGAAATTTCAAGGATTAGGCTAGTGTTGCTAAAATGAGCTATCAAGTCACCTTTTTTCACCAAACTCCCCTCCTTGAGAACAATTTCATCAACTCTACATCCATTCTCTGTTGCATCGAGATAGATAACTCGAATTGGGGCAACTGTTCCAATTACCGTAATATAATCTCTGAAGAGGTCTTGAGTAACCTCCTCAACGGTTATCTTATCAACCTCAACATTAAGCTTTGAACTTTTATCGCCAAAGGCAAGGTAATAAACAATAAATCCTACAAGCACAGTTGTACCAGAAATCCAAAGAATCTTTTTAAGAGTCCACTTCTTTTTTATAATAACTTTATCCATCACTAAAAGCATTTTCAGGTTCGCTTTCTTCTAAGCAGTTTATATGCCATAAACTTTACATTACTGATATCATGTGCTTTATCTTATTTTCATATCATTAAATCGAATATTCCAATGTTCGATTATGCAACATTTCATGTTCGATTTCGCACACAAATAAGTCAAGGCTTCACCATATCCGTTAATTACAGTTTTTTCATATATTTACCCAAAAAATAGAAATATCTACTAATGATATAATTAATTATAATTCAAAATTTTACAGCTATGATAAAGAAAGCAGGGAAAATACTTGTAGTAGATGATAACGAGGATATCCTTTTTGCTATAAAACTGCTTCTCAAACCCCATATTGAGCTGTTGCATACAACACCAAATCCAACAGATATCCCTGATTTAATGGCTAAAGAGACCTATGATGTTATTCTTCTTGATATGAACTTTACGAAGGATGCAATCAGCGGTCAGGAAGGTTTTAATTGGTTAGAAAAAATACTTAGCCTTGATTCAAAAGCAGTGGTAGTTTTTATTACTGCCTACGGAGATGCTGAAAAAGCAGTAAAAGCTATAAAAGCAGGTGCTACTGACTTTATACTAAAACCCTGGCAAAACGAAAAACTTATTGCAACTGTTTCATCAGCAATGAAGTTAAAACATTCTCAGCAAGAGGTTGATACCCTTAAGATGAAGCAACAGGAGATTGGTGAAGTTCTCGATCAGCCATTCCATGAGTTTATTGGAAACTCGGAGCAAATGCGAAGCGTGTTTGCAACAATTCAAAAGGTTGCTAAAACCGATGCCAATGTATTAATTCTTGGAGAGAATGGAACAGGAAAAGAACTTGTAGCAAGGGCTCTTCATCGAAATTCACTAAGATCTGGAGAAGTATTTATTAGCATTGACCTTGGGTCAATTGCTGAGTCGCTTTTTGAAAGCGAGCTATTCGGGCATGAAAAGGGTGCTTTTACCGATGCAAAAAAGGAAAAACCGGGAAGGTTTGAAATTGCTTCAGGAGGAACACTCTTCCTCGATGAAATTGGGAACCTAACACCTGCAATGCAGGCAAAGCTTCTTACAGTAATCGAACGACGTGAAGTTATCCGTGTTGGATCCAATAAACCCAAAAGCTTTGACGTACGCTTAATCTGTGCAACCAACATTAATATTGGTCAGATGGTTGGTGATGGTCAATTTAGGCAGGACCTTCTTTATAGGGTTAATACCGTTGAAATAACCCTTCCTCCGCTGAGAGAACGGCAAGGTGATATCACTCTTCTTGCGAAGCACTTTATTCAGATCTACTCCAAAAAGTACAAAAAGGATATCAATAACCTTAATGCAGAAGCTTTAAAAAAACTTAGTCTTTACCATTGGCCAGGAAATGTGCGTGAACTCCAGCATGCAATTGAACGAGCAATAATTATGAGTGACTCAAATATTCTGCAACCCGATGATTTCTTTTTTTCATCTACAAAACAAGGAATT
>JAYTVX010000463.1:0-4601 GCA_043743775.1 Bacteroidales bacterium
AGCAAGGTATTTCCTACTCTTGACTGTGCTGCATGTATCACCACTCCTAAGATGTCAGAGACCGCAAGACATCCAAATATAACGCTACTTCTGAATAGCAACATTGATACCATTGAAAAACAGAATAAATCGTTTGATGTTAAAATCAACAGAAAACCTCGTTACGTAAAAGCGGATGTTTGCACTGGTTGCCAGGAGTGTGAGTTTGTATGTCCCGAGATTCGACCCGATGAGTATAATACTCGTCTTGCTGGTCGTAAAGTAGCATACATCCCATTCAGTTTAGCAAACCCACGAATTGCTTCCATTGACCGTCAGGGAACTTCTGCACCTTGTATTAATGAGTGCCCTGGTGGAGTGAAACCTTACGGTTACATTTCGCTAGTGCGAAATGGTCAGTACGAGGATGCCATGAAGCTTCACCTTGAGGATATTCCAATTCCAGGTAGTTTAGGTCGAGCATGCTATGCACCTTGCCAATCGGAGTGTACCAGAGGTAACCTCGAAGCACCCGTTGATATTCGTCGAATAAAAAGATTCTTTTCAGAGAACTACTACGATAAATTTCCTGATGCACTAGTTAGGGAAATCACCAAAAAAACAGGCAACAGAATTGCCGTTATTGGTTCGGGACCTGCTGGTCTAACAGCCGCCTATCACCTAGCACTTAAAGGACATTCAGTAAAAATATTCGAAGCTGCACCAAAAGCCGGTGGAATGCTTATGCTAACACTGCCTGAGTATCGCTTACCCAAACGGGTAGTTGAAAGGGATATCCAAAATATTACATCTCTAGGTGTAGAAATTGAAGTGAACTCCAAAATCGAACATCTTACTAAACTAAAGAGTTTGGGGTTCGATTCTGTATTTATTTCGGTTGGAACCCACAATACTTTTAACCTAAGCATTGAAGGTTCAAACTTAGAAGGTATTGTTTCCTGTCTTGATTTTCTTCGTAATGCGAATATTGGCGAGAGGGACGACCTAACCAATAAAAAAGTAATGATTATCGGTGGAGGTAATACTGCAATCGATGCATCAAGAACTGCACTTCGTTTAGGTGCAAAGAAGGTTACTGTTGTTTACCGACGTAGCCGTGAGGAAATGCCCTGCTTTGCCCCTGAGATAAAGGAAGCAGAAGAGGAAGGTGTTGAAATTCTAATTCTTCGAAACCCAATAAAATTCATTGGTGAGAATGGTAAGCTCACCAAGGTTCAGTTTATCAAAATGAAACTTGATAAACCTGATGCAAGTGGACGTAGAAGCCCCGTTCCTATTGATGGTTCAGAGTATATCGAGGATGTTGATTTTGTTATAGAGGCCATAGGTCTCCAACCTTCAACTGCGATTTTCTCCAAAGAGATTGATTTACATAAGAATGGAACCATTAAGGTAAACGAAAAAACCCTTCAAATTTCAAACACTTACATATTTGCTGGTGGTGATGGAGTTACTGGAGCATCTACAATTATTGAAGCAGCAGGGCAAGGCAAAAAGGCAGCTTTCTACATCGACAAATATCTTAATGGCTTGAATCCAGAAGATTTTGAGTTTGGCGATAAACTACCTGCAGTTGATAAAACGAAAATTCTACAAAGAGATAATATTACATTTGCAAACCCTATAAATGATACATTCCGTCCAATAAACGAGAGAATTAAGGATTTTGCTGATGTAGAAAAAACATTCACCGAAGCGGAGGCTAAACTAAGCGCAGAAAGATGCCTTGATTGCAGCAACTGCCGTGAATGCCACCAGTGTATTTCAGCATGTCCAGCTGAAGCAATCGATTTCTCACAAAAGGACGAGATAATTGACGCAGAGGTTAAATCAGTAATCATATCATCAGGTTTTAAACTATTCAAACCTGAGAACAAACCACAGTACGGTTACGGTAAATATCCAAACGTAATTGATGCTATGCAGATGGATAGGTTGATAGCACCTACTCGTCCATTCAATGCCGTTCTGCGTCCCGGTGATGGAAAAGTACCTGATAAGATAGCCTATATTCTTTGCACTGGTTCAAGGGATTCAAGCATCGAGAATTCGATGGCATGCAGCTCCGAATGCTCCAATAACCCTATCTGTTCTCAGATTTGCTGCATGTATTCCATAAAGCAAGCACAACTACTTATGGGAGCTCTTCCAATGGCCGATATCACTATCTACTATATGGATATCAGAGCATTTGGCAAGGGTTACGAGGAGTTCTTCCAGCAATCAAAAGGGATGGGCGTTAGCTTCATCAAAGGGAAAGTGGCCAAAGTCACCAAAAAGGATGATGGTAGCGGTGATTTAATTCTTCGCTATGAGGATACAGCAACTGGTATTGTAAAAGAAGCAAAGCACGACTTGGTTGTTCTTTCCGTTGGTGTTCTTCCAAATAATGAAATCACCAAAAACTTTACCAATCAGGTACTCCAGCTTGATGATCAAAACTATATCAAGCAGATTGATGAGCTTATTAGCCCATCATTAACGAGCATAGAAGGAGTATTTGTTGCAGGAACTGCCGCTGGACCAAAGGATATTCCAGATTCAATCCTTTCGGCTGGTTCCGCTGCATCTGAGGCTGCAGGTTATATAAGTAATCTTTAATCATCAAGAGTATTATGAAGAAGCAAAGAATAGGAGTTTATATATGTCACTGCGGAGGGAATATCTCCGATTACGTGGATGTTGAGCAACTGAGCAAATTAATTCAGAAAGAAGAAGGCATCATCATCTCAAAGGATGTAATGTTTGCGTGTGCCGATTCAAATCAGAAGGATATGATTCAGGATATTCAGGATCAGAAACTCGATGCCATAGTAGTTGCATCATGTTCTCCAAAACTGCATACGCATACTTTTCGCAACGTAGCAATAAGGGCAGGTATCAATCAGTACAACTATACGCAGGTAAATATTAGGGAGCAATGTTCCTGGGCGCACTCCGACACACCTATGGATGCAACCATTAAAGCTTATGGGTTGATTCGTGCTGGGATGAACAGGGTTAGCTATTCAGAAGCTCTCGAGAATGTTGAGATAAAAACTCATAGAGCCGTTGCCATTATTGGTGCTGGAGTAGCAGGAATGCGTGCTGCAATTGATTCCGCAAGAATGGGAAATCATGTTTACCTACTAGAGAAAGATTTCTTTGTAGGGGGTCATGCCGCTCAGGCTGGAAAACTATTCCCAACTGGTGAGGATGGTAAAGATGTTGTAGCTAAACTTTACAACACTATTCACCAAATGCCTAACATCACTCTATTTACAGGTGCTCATTTGGAGAGAGTAACTGGTAGTGTTGGTAATTTTACCGTTGAAGTAAAGATTTCGCCTCGTTACATTGCTGCTAATGTTGATCCACAAAAAGTGAAACGTGTCTTTCAGGATTGTTGTCCCGAAAACTCTAATCCCTTACTCTATAAAGATAAGCAGCATAGGATAATGTATAAGAATTATCCAGAGGCATTACCAGATATGCCTGTTGTTGACGTTGAACGGTTGCAGGGTAATGTTGCATTTTATGAGAAGTATAAGGATATTTTTGATGTAAATCAGCAGCTACAACTTCTTAAACTCAATGTAGGTTCAGTATTGGTTACAACTGGTTTCGATAATTATCAACCGATAGAGGGTGAGTATGGATACAAACTAACCGATAAGGTGATTACCCTATCTGAGTTTAAAAAGTTGGTTGATTCAAATATCGATGAACTCATTTATAATGGGAAGACTATAAAAAGTGTAGCATTTATTTACTGTGTAGGTAATCGTCAAGCAAAGGGTGAGAATAAGTACTGTTCTCGCCAATGCTGTACTGCAACAATTCACACATCGATACAATTACACGAGAAGTTTAAAGGGGTAAAGGCATATCATCTTTACCGTGATATTCGAACATACGGAAAGCAAGAACTGCTTTACCAGAAATCATCGCAATTGGGTGATATCTACATGAAATTTGAGGAGAAAGAACCACCTGTAGTTGATGTATCAGGAAAGAGACCTCTTGTAAAGATTAAGGATTATTTGACCTCCAAGAAGGAGATTACCTTCGATACCGACCTTGTGGTTTTGGTAACAGGAATGGTTGCAAGAGAGGATAGAACTGAAATAGCCAGTATTTTAAAGATTCCTATTGGTAGCGACAAGTTTTACAATGAGATTCACCCTAAGCTGAAACCAGTTGAAACGGTAATTGGCGGGGTATACATCGGAGGAGCATGTCAGGGGCCAAAGAATATTGCAGAATCGGTTCAATCAGCACTTTCTGGAGCAGCAAAAATCAACGCTTTAATCAAGCGAGGAACTATTGCCCTTGAGCCAATTATTGCACGGATAAACGCAGATGCCTGCGTTTGGTGTGGCAAGTGTGCTGAGGTTTGCGATTATGATGCCATTAAATCGGTTGACTACAACGGGAAAATAATAGCAGAGGTAAATGCTGCCAATTGCAAGGGTTGCGGAATATGCGCTCCGGTATGCCAGATCGATGCTATTGAAATAGTCCAGTATACCAATAACGAGATTGAATCGATGATTGATGGGTTCATGTCACAAGTTGATATTAAGGAGAAAGAGGTTGATACATCTAGTCATGGGGAGGCA